>VGOF01000101.1 GCA_016875975.1 Chloroflexota bacterium
GTGGGCGGTACCGGAAATGGCTCCCAGTCCCGAGCCTTTAGCGGCCTTTCCTGGTGCATCCCACAGTCCACCAACAGGCTAAGACCGTTAGCAGAAAGGTAATAACGAGAGCCAGTGACCCCTCGGGCTGCACCAAGAAATGTCAGCTTAGCAGGCATGATTCAAAAACAGATTAGTTCCAGAGATAATAGCAGAAGCAAACTAACAGGTAAAGGATAGAACACCTGGATACAATTGACCCTGCTACAAAGGCATATTATACTTGTGGGACTATGAAAAGGATTCGGCAGGCAAAACCATTCGGCATCATCACTCTGGCACTGGCAATAACGCTGATAGCTGCGAGCTGCGTAAAAATCACTCCACCAAGTAGCCCACCGGCTGGAGAAAGCGGAGTGCTCAACCTCTGGGACACCGGGCCATACACTATGGACCCTGCCATCTCCAGCGAACTCACTTCTCATACTTACGTGATGCAGGTCTTCAGTGGGTTGGTACGACTGGATGAACACCTAAAACCAGCTCCAGATATTGCCGAAAGCTGGGACAGAAGTCCTGACGGGAAGACATACACTTTTCACCTACGACCAGACGCCAGGTTTCACGACGGCACTAAAGTCACAGCCTACGATTTCAAGTACTCCTGGGACAGGGCCTGCAACCCCAGGACAGGCTCGCAGACAGCCTCTTCATACCTGCTAGACATCGTCGGGGTAAAGGATGTGCTGGAGGGAAAAGCGAAGGAAATCAGCGGTGTGCGAGTTATTAATGACCGCACGCTCGAGGTCACTATAGACGCTCCCAAGGCTTATTTCCTGGCCAAGCTGGCATACCCCACTGCCTTTGTAGTGCAAAAAGCCAACGTGGAGACGGGTCGTGAATGGTGGCGCAAGCCCAACGGCACTGGCCCCTTCAAGATAACAGAATGGAGAGAAGGGCAATTGCTGGTCATGGAACCGAACGGGTATCACTGGCAAGCCCCTGCCAAAATCAGCAAGGTGGCCTTTCACCTGCTAGCAGGTATGCCCATGTCTATGTATGAGATGGGAGAAATAGATGTAGCCCCCGTCTATGAACACTTTGCCGACAAGGTAACAGACAAGAACGGCCCCTTCTATAAAGAACTGGCAATTTTTCCCGAGCTCAGCCTGTTTTACGCCGGTTTCAACACAACTAAGCCACCCTTCGATGATGCCAACATCCGCAAAGCTTTCTGCCACGCTGTCAACAAAGAGCGCATCATCAAGCTGATTCTGAAAGGCATGAGCATCAAGGCAAATGGCATTCTGCCCGTAGGCATGCCCGGCTACAACGAAAACCTACGCGGCCTAGATTATGACCCAGCTAAAGCTATGAGCCTTATCGCGGCATCCAAATACAAGGCCCCTGAGAACCTACCGCCAATAACGGTCACTATATCCGGCGAAGGCGGTGACATACCGGAATACTTAGGCGCCCTCATCCAAGACTGGAAACAAAATCTCGGCGTGGAAATCACTGTGAGGCAACTCGAGATGGAAATCTTCTCACAGCCACGGACTCTAAAGCAGGAACTAGACGAGATTTTCATCTCTGGCTGGATTGCCGACTACCCGGACCCACAGGATTTTCTAGATATCCTGTTTCGCAGCCGGGCTGATTATAATGCTGGCAACTACACCAATCCAGAGGCAGACAGCCTGCTCGACCAAGCAGCCGTCGAAATGGATGAGGCTAAGAGGCTGATCATGTACCAGAAAGCTGAACAGATAATGGTAGACGAGGCTGCCTGCTTGCCGCTATGGTTCAACACCAACTATATACTGATAAGGCCTCATATCAAAAACTACAAGCTCAACGCCCTGGGAATACCATCCCTCACTGAGGTATACATAGAACGGTAAAGGAAACGGACTCTTAATGGCTGTGGGATTGGTCTATGACCCCGTATATCTGGAGCACGATATTGGCACACATGTTGAAAATGTTCAGAGACTGACCTCCACCTTAGCCCTGCTCGAAGAGAACCACCTGAAAGACAAACTCCACATCCTGCAACCACGCCCAGCCACACTGGAGGAACTCTCCAAAGTCCACGCTCCTGAATATATCGCGCAGATAAAGCGCTATTCCGAGCAAGGCGGTGGATATATATACGCCGATACCGCGATGTCCAATGGCTCCTACAACGCAGCGCTCCATGCCGCCGGTGGTGTTCTCACAGCAATCGACGCCGTAATGAGCAAAAGAGTAGACACCGCCTTTGCACTGGTCAGGCCCCCAGGTCACCACGCTACCTGCTGGCAAGCAATGGGTTTCTGCCTCTTCAACAACGTGGCTGTAGCTGCCAAGTACGCATTGTCCAATTTCAACCTGGAGCGCATCCTCATCGTCGATTTCGACGTGCATCACGGAAACGGCACGCAGGATGCTTTCTATGCTGACCAACACGTCCTGTATTTCTCCACTCACGAATACCCCCTTTACCCAGGAACGGGCGGCATCGATGAGACAGGCACCAGAGAAGGGGAAGGTTATACCGTCAATATACCCATGCTCGCTGGCTGGGGAGACCATGAGTACCAGGCAATTTTTGAGGATGTCCTGGCACCAATCGCCAAGCGCTTCCAGCCCCAACTCATGCTGGTATCAGCCGGCTATGATACACACTGGGCCGACCACATAGCCATGATGGAGATGAGCATCCCAGGCTTTGCCCGCCTGGCGGAAATCCTGAAGACATTGGCCAATATGTTATGTCAAGGAAGATTGGTCTTTGCTCTGGAAGGCGGCTATCACCTCGAAGCCTTATCCCACTCCATCTCTGCCACACTCAACGTCTTGTTGGGAAATAACGAAATCTCAGACCCGCTGGGCAGAAAAGAAGCACACAGAAGACCGGTCAGCTTCGACCAGTTCGCCGCCATGATAAAAGACATCCACCGCACCTGGTTCTAGCGGATTTATTATCTATTTCGCTCTTCTGAAACCCCTGTCCCAGACCACCAATAGCTGGCCAGCAATGCACAGCGAACAGTAAATGCCAGTTGCAATACCCAAAAATAGCGCCAGCACCAGGTTTTGTATAGTGATACCACCGAAAAGATAGAGCGCTACTATAACAAAAAGCGTAGCCAGCCCCGTGTTCATCGAGCGCCCCACAGACTCCATGATACCGCAGTTCACAGTGACCGCAAAGTCTTTGCTAATCCCACGCTTGGTGTTCTCACGAATACGGTCGAAGACCACCACAATGTTGTTCACGCTGACACCGACCACCGCCAGCACACCGGTGACAAAAAGGGAATCGACCTCCACGTTAGCCAGCCAACCCAAAATTGAAAAGACTGCTATGACCACCAGTAAATCATGGACCAACGCTATCACCGCACAGGTGCCCCAACGAAAAGGATTAGGCATCTTTCGGAAAGCCCACGATATGTAGAGCAAAATAGCTATCGATGCAACAGCGATAGCTATCAGCGTATTGCGCACGGTGCCTTTGGCTACAACGGGCGAGACGGTATATATGTTACGAACAGTAACCTCTGTCCCCAGCCCAACTTCCAACCCATCCCGTAATTCCTTGTTCTTCTCTGTTGACAGTTCTTGGAGACGAAGGAAGTATTCGTTCTTGCCTGCGGGCTGAATAATCACCTTATCATAGCCCAACTCATCCAGCTCCTGCCGCAACTGTCCTATTTCTATTTCCTTGTCGAACTGCAGGGTCATAGCCGTGCCACTACTAAAATCCACTCCTGGCTTCAGTCCGAAAACTGCCAGAAAAATCAAGCCGGGAACAATTAGAACGACCGAGATTATGAAGAACAGGTTTCTCTTACCAACAAAGTCAATCATTATTTCATCACTCCATAAGCGCTGGGACGTGTCGCCATGTGGGAACCCACAACCGTACGCAGGAAAGTCCTGGTTACTATCACCTGCGTAAACATACTCAAGGCAGTACCAATGAACAGCGTGGTGGCAAAACCCATAACCATGAAGTTGCCAAATCTGCTGCCCAGCCAGTAAAGGACAATACAGACGATGAATACCGTAATATTGCTGTCCCATATTGCAGTCCACGACTGACGGAAGCTGCCCTCCACCGCCGCTTGAAGTGTGCGTTTAGCTCTCAGTTCCTCCTTCAAGCGTTCGGCCACAAGCACATTGCCATCCACACCCATGCCCACGGAAACAATGAAGCCAGCAATACCAGGCAAGGTCAGCACCACAGGAATCAGCTTGAAAATAGCCAGCGTGAGAACTCCATACACAATCAAAGCCAGGCAGGCTACCAGGCCGGAGACACGGTAGTAGGCTATCATGAACACAACCACCATAGCCGAACCGATTATGCCAGCAATCAGACTCTTCCTCAGCGAATCTTCGCCCAGCGTGGCTCCAACAGTCATGTTCTGCACCAGCTCCAACGGCACATCCAGGGAGCCTGAGTTAAGCTGGATGGCTAATGTCCTGGCTTCCTGCAGGTTCAACCCGGTAATAACACCTTTCTCCTTGATCACTGCTTGCACAGTGGGCCACGAAATCGGCACTCCATCCAGATATATACCCAGAGGTTTCTGCAGATTGCGCTTGGTTATCTGCTCAAACAGGATGGCACCCTCATCATTCCATTCAAAGGCTACCTCAGGCCTATTAGTCTGCGGCTCTAAGACGACTTTAGCATTGGGCTTCAAATATTTGCCGGTAAGCTCCTTTTCTTTGCCATCGCTACCAGTAGCTGTAGCCAGGGCTTGCCACTTAGGCATACCCTGCTCATCGGAAACCATCCGCCCGCTTTGGTCTAGCTCCATCTCCCTGAAATCCAACTCCGCCGTTTTGCCGATAAGATTGATGGCTTCATCGATGTCTTTTACCCCAGGAAGCTGAACCAGGATGAAGTCGCCGTCCTCACTGCGAATGGTCTGAATCACTGGCTCGGTGACACCATAGGCATTAACACGACGCTCAATCTTTTGCTTCACACCTTCAATCACATCTGTATCTGATTGCGATGGGTCTTTCTTGGCCAGGTCTATCTTATACACCAGGTGGCTACCTCCACGAAGGTCAAGCCCCAGTGTAAAATCCTTCCTACCAAATATATCCGTACCCGGCCATACCACCCACAGGGCAACACAGAAAAGGGCAAGGATAAAAAAGAGCAGAGAGACGTTTCCTTTTCTCAATTGACCAATTCACTCCTTATGTTATTTATAACCACCTCTACCCACCCCAACAAAAATCATTAACAAGCTGCACTGCAATGTCGCTTTTCCATCTTCATGCGCACCAGTACTATTGCATCTTCCTTCGTATTCAATTCGCCAGCGGCTTGCGCCTCACGCACCTCCGTCAGCAACTCGCCTACCAGCGGCCCCGGGCTAATACCAAGAACATCCATTATATCATGTCCATCAATTAGCTTAACGGGCATGACCTCGGCTTCCTGCCTCGCATGCTCCGCCAACACATAGTTGACAACATGATTATGCTGCTTCCATTGCTCCACATCCAGGTTCGGCCCACCTGTAGCCAGATAGTCCGCCAGAGCCAGGAACAGGATATCGATGCCTGCTCCCTCAGTATCCCTAAAATAGCGGAAGACAGCCCGGCGCGTGGGCAAGCCTTCGTTCGACATCTGAGCCGGACGCAGATGATGATATATCAGATTCTCCACCAACCTGCTCTCGCGACTGCTGAAACGCAATCTCGCCAGAATGGCAGCCGCCATGGAAGCACCGATTTTGCCGTGTCCCAAAAACCGCGTCTTGCCTGTCTCCTCCGTAGTCTTGGTGGCCG
>VGOF01000102.1 GCA_016875975.1 Chloroflexota bacterium
GGAGTACCTGATCTGGTATAACACCGAAAAACCTCATCGCGGTATTAACAACCTATCACCGCTCAGGTATTATATAGATAACTTCCTCACCCCCTCTAAAAAGTCCAATATGTTATGGACGCTTACACCCCATTGACTACCCCTATGGAAATAGGTAAACTGCGAAGCTGACATCCAATCATCCGCTTCATTAATAAAAAACCAAAGGGAGGGAGACACATGGGCAAGATTTACGGCGGTCACCTGGTTGCCAAGTACCTCAAGTCAGTGGAAGGCATTGACATTGTATTCACGCTCAGCGGAGGCCACATCGATAGGATTTTCGATGGTTTCCTGGAATACGGCGTCAGAATCATAGATGTCCGCCACGAGCAGGCAGCCGTGATGATGGCTCAAGCATGGTCAATGTACAAAGACAAGCCCGGGGTATGCCTGGTAACAGCAGGCCCTGGTTTCACCAATGCGCTCACCGGCTTGGTCAACGCTGCGCTGGACAACGCACCTGTGGTATTGCTGAGCGGCACTGCACCCGTTCGCGACTGTGAAAAGGGTGCCCTCCAAGAGATGAACCAGGCAGACATGGTGAAACACATCGTCAAATGGCATGGGATGTGTCACGACCCCAAGAGAATACCCGAATATCTGTCCCAGGCGCTGCGTATAGCAGCTTCAGGCAGGCCCGGCCCGGTATTCGTCGAGCTGCCGCCAGACATCCTCAACGTACAGGTAAACGAAGAGGAGGTCTGCATGCCTCCACACAAATGCCGGGTATTCAAATCGATGCCTGATATTGAAGCCATCAAAGAGGCAGCCAACCTTATCAACACCGCAGAAAAGCCCATCCTCGTTGGAGGCAACGGCGTTGGCTTCAGCGACTGCGATAAAGCACTTAAAGAGTTCATAGACAAAACCGGCATACCCTTCATCTTGCTCGGCAACGGACGAGGCGCAATCCCCGATGACCACCCGCTCTCACTATGGGACGGCGGCCAACTGGCTATGCTCACCGCCCTGGGACAGGCCGACCTGGTCATCGCCCTCGGCATCAGGTTTAACTGGCTGCTCATGTTCGGACAGGGATTCCCCATGGCTAAGCTGATACGCGTGGATATAGAATCTACTGAGATAGACAGGAACCGTTGCTGCGACATAGGTTTGGCCGGTGATATCAGGCTAGCGCTCAGAGAACTGAACAAGCTGGTGAAGAAGAGAGACCACAGCGCCTGGCGACAATCCCTGAAAGAGGCATATTTGCCGCTGGTCGCCGAAGAACTGGCACAGCGTGAGAAAGCCAGCGACCCCATACACCCCATCCGCCTTATGGAGCAGGTCAGAAAAGTCACGGAAGGCAACACCATCTACGTCGTTGACGGCGGCGATACCTCCTATTTTGCGGTAACGGGCGTGCGGGTCAAGGAAAAATGCGCATTGATAGCAGCGCCTGCCGGCCTTTTTGGCTGCCTGGGGACTGGAGTGCCCTTCGGCATAGGCGCCAAGCTAGCCTGTCCTGATAAGAACGTAGTGGTCATCAACGGAGACGGCTCCTTTGGCCTGAACGCCATGGAGTTCGATACGGCCGTCCGCCATAAAGTCCCCTTCACCTGCGTAATCGTGAATGACCAGGCATGGGGCATGATAAAACACGGCCAGGAGATGAGCTACGGGCCCAAGCGCGTTGTCGGCTCGGAGCTGGGCATGGTGCACTACGAGGAAGTGGTCAAAGCTCTCGGCGGCCATGGCGAACTGGTACGTAAAGATGAAGAGATAGTCCCTGCCGTCAAGCGTGCCATGGCTTCCGGCAAGCCTGCCTGCGTCAACGTGCTCACCGACCCCACCGTGACCAGCCCGGCCACATTGCTGCTGGTTGAAGGCCTGAAGATGGAGTAGGAGACAGAAAGGATGAAGGCATTACAGTTCTCGGTCACCGTCCCGCAGTTCCTGGCACTCAAGGCCCTGGGCAGTATAGACAAAAAGCTGTTCTACCAGGGGGCTTTTCCCACTGTCCGCCTGGTAGAAGTGGCAGAACCGCAGCTTCCCTCGCCCGATTGGGTCAAGGTGAAAACCGCCATGTGCGGCATGTGCGGCAGTGACGTCAATCTCATACTCCTCAAGGACTCGCCTACGGCTTCGCCATTCACCTCCTTCCCCTGCACACTGGGCCATGAGGTCAGCGGCGAGATAGCCGAGGTGGGGAAAAACGTCTCAGGCTTGAAAACGGGTGACAGGATAACGATTGCCCCTTACCTGAGCTGCTCCATGAGGAACATAGAAAAGCTGTGCAGCAGTTGCAGGGCAGGCAGACCAGCCAACTGCGAGAACTTCGCCGAAGGAAGCATATCGCCGGGCATGTTCACCGGCATTTGCCATGACACCGGTGGCGGCTTTGCCCGGTACTTCGTGGCGCACAAAGACCAGGTCTTCAAACTTCCCGAAGGCGTCTCCTATCAGGAAGGTGCCATGATGGAACCGCTGGGCGTTTCCCTCCAGGCCGTCCTGGATACTCTCCCCGACAAAGATGACCGGGTGCTGGTCATAGGCGCAGGGGTTATCGGCAATCTCATAATCCAGTCCATCAGGGCATTGGGGATTGGCTGCTACATTGCGGTGGTGGAACCATCACCCTTCCATGCCCAGTGGGCAAAGAAGGCGGGAGCGGATGAGGTGATAACAGACGGAGACATACTCAACCACACCGTCTCCATAGCCGGAGCCACGGCGTACAAGCCGATGATTGGCCGGCAGATTCTTATGGGTGGCTTCAGCAAGATTTTCGATGCCGTGGCTAGCAGAGCCACGCTCGATGACAGCATGAGAGCGCTGGCTACTGGCGGCACGCTGAGCGTGGTGGGAATCGGCAAAGAAGTCAAACTCGACCTCACGCCGCTATGGCTCAAGTTGCAGACCATCAAAGGCGCATACTCCACCGGTTTCGTCAACTGGAAAGGCAAGCAAAAGCATGCGTTTGAAATAGCCCTGGAGTTGGTAAAACAGAAGAAAATCCAGCTAGCGCCTCTAGCCACACACACCTTCGACCTCGATGACTACAAGAAAATGATAGAGGTCAACCTGCACAAAGGCAAACACCATGCCATGAAAACCATGGCCTCCTTCTCCTGAGTAAGGGCTGCGGTAGTGGCACGATTGGTAGCAATAACAGCATGGAACTATGGCCATACGCATTTTAGATAGGCAACTCCACCCAAGCAACTAATGAATAAGCAGCACTAGCATCTTGCCTACCCGGACATTCTGTGTTAAGTTAGTGGGCAGAAAGATTACTTCTTCCGTGAAAGGCTCTGAATCGTGCAAGTATATAGCGTAGGACATAGCAATCACACCGAAGAGGAGTTTTTGAGTTTGCTGGTCAAAGCAAAGATAGAAGTTCTTATCGATGTGCGAAGCAACCCAAACAGTCGCTGGGCCTCGTTCACAAATAAAGAGAACCTAAGGGCAATTCTAAGATCCATTCAAATCCAGTATATATACCTGGGTGACTCGTTAGGAGGTCATCCTTCTGATCCTGATAGCTATGACCCCCAAACAGGCAAGGTGGATTATCAGATACTACAAGGAAAAGAGTATTTCAAACGCGGCATCAGGCAAATTCTAGTTGAGTTGGAGAATCACCGTGTGTGCATAATGTGCGCTGAGGAAGATCCGTCTTCTTGCCATCGTAACCTCTTGGTTGCCGAGAGTTTGCGACATGAGGGTATTATCGTGCTCCATATTCGTGGTGACGGACGCATTCAAACAGATGAGGAAGTCTGGAAAGAAAGTGTGGGGGTATCTAGTGATCAATATTCGCTTCCGCTATGAGGCTCTCTGTTGACCATTTACACTATTGGTTTTACAAAAAAGTCGGCAAAGGATTTCTTCGAGGCACTGCATAACACCGGGGCTAAGCATTTGTTTGACATTCGTCTTAACAATACGTCGCAATTGGCTGGATTTACTAAGCGCGAGGACCTGAGTTATTTCCTTAAGCAGCTAGTCAATATGGAATATTACGAGGTACCAATTTTGGCACCTCATGAGTCAATGATAAGTGAGTACCGCAAGACCAAAGACTGGAAGAAATACGAGCAAGACTATATGGAACTGATTAGACAACGCCAAGTTGAAAATTCTGTTACTCGCGGGTTACTTGAAGAAGGAATTGTGCTGCTCTGCAGCGAGGCTGAACCCACTCACTGCCATCGCCGACTGGCAGCTGAGTATTTAGCAATGTGCATAAGACCTGACACTGTGGAAATAATACACCTATAAAGAAAGCCTCAATTGCTCAAGACAATAGTCATAACTGACCTCACACAGATGAGAGCTGCAGACAGGGTTTGCATAGCCGGCATTGATGAAGCTGGACACTGCATTCGCCCCGTTACCTCAGTCAAAGAAGAAGGCATTCCACAGAACTGGCTCTTTAGCGAGAAACGATTGATTGTGCGCCCCAGGGCCAAAGTTGAGTTTAACCTTCACTTGGTGGCAATTGAGCCACCACACATTGAAGATCGCGGTTTTGATCCGAATCACATCGTAGACAAGGGCCTTTGCAGCAGCACAGAGTGGGAGAATATTCTAAATGCAGATTCATACGATGAAATCGAGTGCGCATATGATGGTCGCCTTCAGAACCACAGGTGGGTCAGACCTGGCGCTCAGACCAAGTCCCTAATTACACTTTCGAAACCACAGATACAAAACATACAACTAACAGAGCACTCAATAAAACCCAGGCTGACATTTAATGATGCAAAGGGTCACTTATTTGATGATTGCCCTGTTAATGACCGAGCTTTGTGGAATTTCTGCTATTCGGCAGTCAAAAAACACAAACGGAGCCGGGAGGAAGTGGCTAGTAAAATACTCAGATCGTTTCAGAATTCAGACCGCGTATATTTTCGCTTAGGTCTAGCACGTCCTTACAGGATCTCGGAACTTCATGAACCGAGGTGCTACCTGCAGATAAATGGAGTATATACATTTCCGGACTATCTGCGCGGAAAATCTTATGCCGATTTTTGATACTCGTTACAGACTAAGGCTATCGACTACTAATAGTCGATAGGACAAAGCCCAGGGCATAAATTAAGGCTTGATCAAGCTTCCGCAATGCCTGAGATTGCTAATCGATGACTCACGTCCAAAATGGTGGACGATAGCAGAACTAGATCCACGACCTGGGTCTGCCATGGCTCTTTGCCTGACTTACAGCGCGTATATCTCGTTGCCGAAGGTGTGCACCCAGTTCTTCCTCAGCGCCTCAATCGCCTCTTTGGTCTTGTCCACGCCGATAATAACTATGGGCTGGCCGCTCTCACCTCTCCCTAAATAAGTGTAGAAGTAATGAACATTAACATGTGCCTCCCTCAGGGGTTTAAGCACCGCTTGAAGAGCACCAGGGTGGTCGGGTATTTCCACCGCTATCACGTCTGCCTCAATGATGGTATAGCCACCGCTCTTCAGGACGTTGATGGTCTTCTCGGGGCTATCCGTTACCAACCTGACGGTGCTGATATCCGAGGTATCGGCCACCGAGATAGCCCGGATATTGATGCCCTCCCTCCCCAGGCACTCGCTGACCGCCAGGAACTTGCCCGGGACATTCTCAAGTATGATAGATATTTGTTTTACGCACATAGCCAACCCCCGCTTAGTAGATTGATTATTAACCAAACTGTCATTACGAGGCACAAAGTGCCGAAGTAATCTAATGAGATTGCCACGCTTCGCTCGCAATGACCAGTGGCAAGTTGCTAAACAAACCT
>VGOF01000103.1 GCA_016875975.1 Chloroflexota bacterium
TATGACTCGCCAGAGACGGTCGCAGCCCTGGCCACAGCCATCGAGTCTCTGGGACACGCTGTAGTCAAACTCGGCGGTGGCAGGGAGTTCATCGGCAACGCCATTCAGGAGAAGGTTGACCTGGTGTTCAACATTGCCGAAGGATTGGGCAATTACCGCAGTCGGGAGGCACAGGTGCCGGCTATACTGGAAATGCTGGACATTCCCTACTCCGGGTCAGACCCACAATGCCTGGCTATCTGCCTGGACAAGCCGCTGACCAAGAAATTGGTCGCCATGGCTGGCATTCCCACCCCCAAATGGCGAGTTATCGAGAACAGCCAGCAATTGAACGAAATGTCCTGGGCTGATTTCCAATTCCCGTCTTTCGTCAAGCCAGTTCACGAAGGCTCCAGCATGGGCATCAATGCTGGTTCCAAAATCGAAGATGCCAACCAACTGGTTGAGATAGTGGCCAAAATGCTGGAACGCTACCGCCAGCCGGTTATGGCGGAAGAGTTCGTCTCCGGCGATGACGTCACTGTAGGCATCGTGGGGAACTCGCCTCCGAAAGTAATAGGCATCATGCGCATCTTACCGCAGCAGAACAGGCCACAGTTCGTCTACTCATTGGAGATGAAACGGGACTGGGATCACCTGGTGGAATATGAATGCCCGGCGAAGCTGGGCGAGCGTGTCCTGAAGAAAATAGAGGATTACAGCCTCAAAGCTTTTCAGGTTTTAGGCTGTCGGGACTTCGCCCGCATAGATTTCAAGCTGGGCCCAGGTGTAGAACCCTATTTCCTGGAGATAAACCCCCTACCCGGTCTCAACCCCAAAAGCGGAGACCTGCCTATCATGGCCCACAAGATGGGCTGGACATACCAGAACCTCATTTCAACCGTGCTCAACGCTGCCATGGAGAGGTGCTCGGAATGCCGCCAAGAGTAGCAATTATCTACAACCAGCCCACCCGACTAAGCTACGCCACCAGCGCTGAGGAAAAATCGGCACAGGCTATAGCAGAATCGGCAGAGGCAGTACGCCGGGCATTCCTCGAACTGAGCTACCCTGTGGAAATGGTACCGCTGCTGCCGCCGCTGGAACAGGTGCCAGACCGCCTGAGCAGCCTGCAAGCTGATGTGGTCTTCAACCTATTTGAAGGCTTCGAAGACTGGCCAGAGACAGAGGCAGCCGTAGCCGATATCATGACTGAGTTGGGCTTACGCTACACCGGCTGCTCCGGTGCTACCCTTTCCCTCGCGCTAGACAAAGCACGGTCAAAGACACTGATGGAATCAGTCGAAATAGACACGCCCAAGTGCCAGGTGCTCAGCCCCCAGACGCTATCAAAACTGCGTCTCGCTTATCCCTGCATTGTCAAACCCTATGCGCAGGACGCCAGCCTGGGCATCTCCGAAGATAGTGTAGTCTACAATTACGCCGCACTGGGGGGAAAGGTCAGGGAAATTAGCAAACTCTTTGGTGGCAGGGTAGTGGTGGAAGAATATGTTGACGGTCGCGAGTTCAACATCACCGTGCTGGGAGGCTCTGAGCCTACGCCACTGCCAATCTCAGAGATAAACTACTCGCTACCACCCGGCGTGCCCCGGATACTCACCTTCGCTGCCAAGTGGGACCCCAACAGCCTGTATTTCAAAGGGACCAGCGCCGTTTGTCCTGCTGACATAGACCCTGCGCTGAGGGCGCATATCGAGGATACAGCCGTCCGGCTCTTCAGACTGTTCGACTGCACAGGCTATGCCCGCGTTGACTTCCGTCTGGACAATGAAGGACATCTCAAGGCGCTAGAGATGAACCCAAACCCAGACATCTCGCCAAACTCCGGTGCGGCACTACAAGCAAGTGCAGCCGGCTTGTCATACGCCCGGTTTATCGAGAACATTCTACTAATGGCGATGGAGACAGTTACAAATTAGATGCAACTGGAAATAAGGCAAATGACCTCCGCTGACAAGCCAGCAGTGATGAAATTACTGAGCGAAATTCCCGAATTCACGCCGGCAGAAATCACGGTAGCCGAAGAGGTAATAAATAGCTACCTCAGCGACCCCAAAGGCTCCGAGTATTATGCGCTGCTAGCAGAAGTGAGCTCTTCGGTGGTAGGCTATGTTTGTTATGGCCCCGCATCGATGTCCCAGAGTGCTTGGGACATATACTGGCTGGCGGTTTCGCCCAGCAGCCAGAGGCAAGGCATAGGAAAATCATTGCTAGCTTCTGCTGAGGAGCATATCAGGAATGCCAGAGGCAGAATGGCACTAATAGAAACATCATCCACGCCCCAGTATGAGAAAACGCGACAGTTCTACCGCTCCCAGGGTTACGAGTTGATCTCAACAATACAAGATTTCTACACCCCTGGAGACGATAAGCTGACTTTCAGAAAACTCACATCGTGAAACCTGTAATCTGGCAAAATTTGCCAAAAATTTAGCAAATTTACTATCCAATCAGGCTTTCCTTGACGATAAACCTGCAAAAAGGGTAATCTATTAGTCCAACTGTGAAGGAGAGCCGTACTCGTCTTGTGGTGCCGAGGTATCAGGGGCGCTACCGCAGTGCCCGAGAACAGCAGGGATGCCATTATCGCTGCCAGCAGGGAATTGTTGCAGCAAATGGTGGATGCCAACGGGGTGAAGATAGATGATGTTGCCTGCATCCTGTTCACCACAACTCCGGACCTCAATGCTGCCTTCCCGGCAGCGGCTGCTCGTGAATTAGGCTGGCTGCAGGTCCCTTTGCTGTGTAGCCAGGAAATGGATGTGCCGGATGGCTTTCCCCACTGCCTCAGAATCCTCATGTTGTTCAATACCGAGAAGCGTAACGAGGATATTGTGCATCTATATCTAAGGGGCACTGAGGTACTGCGCGATGATATGAATAGGTCATCGTAGTAGGTGGCTGTAAACCATGATAGTAGTAATGAGAGTAGGCGCAACTGACCAGCAGATTAATGCTGTCATGGAGCGCATCAGGGCTGCTGGGCTTAAGGAGCATCTTTCGCATGGCGTGGAACGGACCATTATCGGTGTTCTGGGGCAGATTTATCCTGAGCTGAAAGATACTCTTGAGGTCCTGCCTGGTGTTGATGAGGTCATACGTGTTAGCAAGCCTTATAAGCTGTCAAGCCGCGAGTTTCATCCAGAGGATACCAGGGTAAAGGTTGGTGGTGTGACCATTGGTGGCGAGGATGTAGTAGTCATCGCTGGTCCCTGTGCCGTGGAAAGCGAAAAACAGCTCTTTGAGACGGCTCACGCGGTGAGGGCTGCGGGGGCTACCGTTCTGAGAGGGGGCGCCTTTAAGCCCAGCACTTCCCCATACAGCTTCCGCGGTTTGGGGGAAAGGGGTCTTGAATTACTTGCCCAGATGAAAGCAGAGACCGGGCTGCCGGTAATCACAGAGGTTATGACGGTTGCCGATGTTGACCTTGTTGCCAGATATGCTGATATCCTGCAGATAGGTGCTCGAAATATGCAGAACTTTTTTCTCCTGGAGGAAGCGGGCAAGGCAGGCAAGCCGGTGATGTTAAAACGAGGCTTGTCAGCTACCATCGAAGAGTGGCTGCTGGCTGCGGAGTACATACTTGCGCAGGGTAATAAGGAGCTTATACTTTGCGAGCGCGGCATCAGAACTTTCGAAAGCTATACACGCAATACCATGGATATCAGTGCCATCCCGGTTATTGAGAAAGTTAGCCATCTACCTATTATCGCCGACCCCAGCCACGGCACTGGCAAATGGCATTTGGTGACTCCTATGGCTCTGGCTGCAGTGGCTGCCGGCGCCGACGGAATAATGGTGGAGGTTCATCCCAATCCGGATTCGGCGTTAAAGGACGGCGCCCAGTCGCTTAACTTCGATAATTTCCGAAAGCTGATGAAGCTATTGGCTCCTGTAGCTGCCGCAGTTGGCAGGCGGCTGGTCAGTCCGTAAACAGCATGGTCTCCTGACCGAAGCTTTCGAGCGGTCAATTTACTGATAAGATATGTATATTGCAGAAGAACTGACGCAGGTTAAACCACAAAAGGAAACGCTGCTAACTATCGGCGTCTTCGATGGTGTTCATATCGGGCATCAGACTTTGCTAGCCAGACTCAGGGATGAAGCCCGGGAGGAGGGTTTCTTGAGCGGTGTGGTTACTTTCAGATGTCACCCGCAAAAAGTATTGCATCCTGGGCATAAGCTGATGTGGTTGAGCGACCTGGATACTCGAGTGGAACTGATAAGAGCGCTGGGGATTGATTTTGTGATACCATTAGCGTTTACACAGGACCTGGCCAAACTCAGCGCCAGGGAATTTGTGCAATTACTCAAGGAGCATCTCAAGATGCGGGGGCTGATAGTTGGCCCGGATTTCGCTCTGGGAAAGAACCGGGAGGGAAACGCCCGGTACCTCGAACTCCTGGGGAAAGAAATGGGGTTCACAGTTGAAGCCGTATCACCCGTGGTTGTCAATGGCGACGTGATTAGCAGCAGTGCCATCCGTGCCGCTCTGGCAAATGGCGATGTTGCCAAAGTGCGGAGGCTGTTCGGGCGACCATTCAGCTTGACCGGCAAGGTGGTAGCTGGCGACCAGCGAGGCAAAACCCTGGGATTTCCAACTGCGAATATTGATGTTGGGCCAGACCAGGCACTGCCAGGCGATGGCGTCTATGTTACTGTGGCTTACATTGGCAAAGATTTATTACCCTCGGTAACCAATATCGGCGTACGCCCCACTTTTGGGGGCGGGAGACGGCTAGTCGAGACCTACATAATGGACTACAATGGAAAACTAAAAGGACAAAGGCTGACTATCGAGCTGGTGTATAAACTACGCGATGAGAAGCGCTTTATTAATGTTGATGAGCTGAAAGCCCAGATGAAAAAAGACGTTAACGAGGCGCGGAAGATACTGGAGACAAGAGCTAAGAAACAGGGAGAGCACATTAAATCATGACCGATGCGAGGCTTAAATGGATATTGAGGCGCGGAGTTGCCGAGACCATAATTGAAGCTGAGCTACTGAAGCTGCTGGAATCGGGCAAGCCGTTAAGGCTAAAGCAGGGGTTCGACCCCAGTTGTCCCGATATTCACCTGGGACATGTCGTCGGCTTAAGAAAACTGAGACAACTGCAGGACCTGGGCCACCGTGTCGTGCTCATAGTCGGGGACTGGACAGCCCAGATCGGAGACCCGAGCGGACAGTCAGCTACCCGCCCCATGCTTACCAGAGATGAAGTACTGGCCAATGCCAAGACTTATATGGAGCAGTTTTTCAAAGTAGTGGACGAGGACAAGACCGAAGTCAGGTGGCAGACCGAGTGGTTTAGCAAGTTCGGCCTAGAAGATGTAATCAGGCTCACCAGTAAGTTCACCGTAGCCCAGTTTCTGGCACGAGAAGACTTTGGGAACCGATATAGCGCTGGACATCCTATAGCTATCACTGAGCTGCTATATCCCCTGCTCCAGGCATACGATTCGGTGGCTATTGAAGCCGACATAGAGTTCGGTGGCACCGACCAGAAGTTCAATTGTCTGGTGGGTAGGGAGCTACAACAGATGATGAGCCAGCGCCCGCAACAGGTATTTCTGGTG
Source organism: Chloroflexota bacterium (assembly GCA_016875975.1). Classification (GTDB taxonomy): domain Bacteria; phylum Chloroflexota; class Dehalococcoidia; order GIF9; family UBA5629; genus VGOF01. The sequence goes on from VGOF01000103.1 coordinate 5,578, forward strand.
CCGTTGCTAGTGGGTACCGATGGCAGTCGAAAGATGAGCAAGAGCCTGGGTAATTATGTGGGCGTTACTGATGCACCTGAAGACATGTACGGCAAGGTGATGTCTATCCCAGATAACCTGATTAC
>VGOF01000104.1 GCA_016875975.1 Chloroflexota bacterium
TTCTTAGCTCGCCCAGGGTTAGTCCTTCTTCGATGATGAGCGACAGGCTCAAGTACAGGGGCTTGGCGCCGCTCATGGCAAGGTCGTTCACCGTGCCGCAGACTGCCAGCTTGCCGATATCGCCACCGGGAAAGAAGATGGGGCTGACCACGTAGCTGTCGGTGGTGAAAGCCAGCTTGCCGCTGAGGTCGAAGACCGCCGAATCATCCAGTTTAGCCAATAGGGGATTAGTCAGTGGCGGCAACAGGTTTTTCTCTATAAGTTCATGGCTCAGCCTGCTGCCGCTGCCATGCGCCAGCAAAATAATATCGTCATCCATAGTTAACCATCCCCCTCACTCTAACTCTCTCCCGCCAGGGGAGAGAACTAACAGGAAATTCTAAATTCTAAGCACGAAATCCGAAACAATAGCAAAGTTCAAATGCTCCAAATTATGGTTTTGTCTTGATTACAGCGATGTTTTTTGATTACGGCGATAATCGCTGCTATCGGGTAATATCGCTGCTATCATTATTATTTTGGTACTTTGAATTTGTTTAGCATTTCGATATTCGTATTTCTGATTTGATTTCTTCCTCCGGTATCAATCTGCTCCATAGGCATAATAGGCGGCGCAGGCGCCTTCCGAGGACACCATACAAGGCCCCACAGGATGCTCGGGGAAACAGACTTTGCGGAACAACTTACAATCCATAGGCGTCTTTACGCCGCGGAGGATGGCACCGCAGATACAGCCTTTGGCTTCCTTCACCCGCTCCAGTTTAAGGGTGAAAGCCTTTTCGGCATCGAAATGCTCATATTCTTTTCTCAGCTTCAGCCCGCTGGCTGGAATTATGCCAATGCCCCGCCAATCGGCTCCAGCCACTTCGAAAGCCTTGTCCATCATCTCCAGTGCTTTCAGGTTGCCCTCGGGCTTGACGCCCCGACGGTAGGCAATCTCAACCTGTGGCTTACTTGACTCGATTTGTTCCACCAGCATAGCCACCGATAGTAAGATATCCAGAGGCTCAAAACCGGAGACTACGCAGCCAACGCCGTAATCTCGGGGGATGAACTGGTAGGGATGAGTCCCGATAACAGCGCTGACATGTCCCGGGCAGACGATGCCGTCCAGCTTGATTTCGCCCAGGTTTAACAGGGCTTTCATCACCGGCGGACACAGCTTCAGCAGACAAAGGACGTAGAAGTTGCGGATGTTTTCGCTTTTCGCTTGCAGCACCGAGGCGGCCACGGTGGGGGAGGTGGTCTCAAAGCCAATGCCGACGAAGATGACTGACTTGCCCGGGTTTTCCCGAGAGATTTGGAGGGCGTCCTGGGTGGAATAGACGATGCGGATATCAGCTCCTTCTGCTCTGGCCTTTTGCAGGCTAGAATAGCTGCCGGGCACCTTCATCATATCGCCAAAGGTGGTGATGATAACATCGGGCAGTCGGGACAGCGCAATGGCTTTATCAATGTCCGAATTGGCGGTAACGCACACCGGGCAGCCCGGGCCGGAGAGCATTTCCACGGTAGGAGGCAAAAGCTGGCGGATGCCGTTCCGCATGATGGCTACGGTATGCCCGCCGCAAAACTCCATCAGCCTGACATGCCTGGTGGATAAACGCTCTATTCTTTTGACCAGCTTCTCTGCTAATGCAGGGTCACGGTATTCGTCGATGAATTTCACTGATCAATAGCCCTTGAATATTCTTGTTTGAGGTATATCATAGAGCTCATATCCCTCATAGGAATACTTGTGCCGGTTATCGATGTCCAAAGCCACGTCTTTGATTGTAGGGAATGGACCTCTTCTTATGCCATTATCAATAGTGTAAAACTCATTATCAGAGTTATACAGACATACAGCATGTGTTTTAGTAAGACGCGTGCTAAATTCTCCAGCTATAAGCATCTTGCAATCATACCCAGCTTTGTTCAGGATATATGCTGCAAACACTGCCATATCACTACATTGACCCTTCTTTCTGTTAAAGGTCCCAAGAGGAGTCTGCGAATGACCACGAAATTCCCCAGAATGCGTAATATTGTCACGCATGTATAGACTAACTAATAATGGCGAATTCAACCTATCCACTACCTGGTCAAAGTTCTCCCATTTTTCTGAAGCATAATTATTTGATATGGTTGTTTTCTTCCATGCTTCATTTATCAAATTAGTCAAGGAATAGTTGCTTAGCAGATTTGACCCATAGAATTCTCCGTCATAGGCTATCCACAACAAGGCTTCCAAAGGCGTGCAATACTTTCTCTCGTCCCTCATCCCTTCGGCCAGCATTGCTTCAAAAGCTGGCTTATTCTTCGGGTCTGAAGCTAACAACGCTATGTCCTCAAGTGCTTCCTCGTCTTTGTTGTCTATCTCTTGTAGATCGGGTAATTTGAGGAGTTCTTGGTAAAGCTTGTGATCAATGGTTTTTAACTCTGCCATAGGATTGTCAGACCTTGTTACCATGAAAGTAACATGCAAATTAGCTACATCTATGGTGTATCTACCGGCCTTATCAGTAGAAAACGAAATGATGACCTTCTCACTGGCTCCAGGGGTTACCTTTATTTTCCTTTCTTCTATGGTTTGTTCGTTGAAAAGCAGTTTTACTGAACAAGAGTCTTCGACGTCTCCAAAGTTGCTCAAATCGGCGGTAATTGTTACGTTCTGCCGCAGCTTAGGATATGTTGGCAGTACGAGAAGATTATCTGCCACAAAATCAGCGGGTTTAAGTACATGGAGGTATTCAGACAAGTCATCGACCTGAATACTGTATCTACCTGGTATATCCTTAACCAGTTCAAAGGTGAATATCTTGGCTTCCTTTGGCCCTAACGTGATTACTCGTGTCTGTACTTTAACCGCGTTTACTCGCAGTTCTACTTCATAATTGCCCTCAACGCCGCCTACGTTTTCCACTTCGACATTTACGATTACCGGTTCCCCAGGCATCACCTCAGATGGAAGGACTTGCAGGGAGACGACTTCGAACGCTGCTGGGGCTGGCTTGGCACAGGCCGCTAAAAGGCTTGTCATTATGAGAACACCTAGCAACAGAATCGAGTAGCATTTTCCTCTTCTCATATCTGCCTCCTTTTGCTTTATGTTTAAGTTGCCATTGCGGGTCCTTCGGCTTCCGTCATTCTGAGCGAAGCGAAGAATCTCCTCATTCTCTCGCCACTGAGATTCTTCAGTCGTCCCGACAAAGCCGGGACTCCTTCAGAATGACAGAGAGAGCAGAGATCGCCACGTCCCGATAAGTCGGGGCTCGCAATGACAGGGGTCCAGCAATGCCATTTTCAGACAGCCTCGAAAGGTGCTTTCTTGTCTGCCTTCCAAGTCAATATGCGGGTTTGCCACTAACGTGCTGAGCCTTTTAGTAAACCTTGGTGTTATTGACGCTTTGGTCGGCGCCGATGCCCACTGCGTAGTCTTCCCAACCGGCTATTTGTGCCAGATTGCTCCGGGCATACTGCAGGTTTCGTATCACCTCGTCAAGCAAGTCCTTGTATTCGTTCGACTTGCTCTGTAACTTGGGTTGATACTGCCTCCTGACCTTGTCGTCCGATTTCTCGAAGCTCTCGTTCAGTTCCTTGAATGTCTCCTCGGCCGTGTGTACGTATTTTAGGGCCAGAGTCTCCGCCCCCATGAGGGTTGATTCCAACTGGTGGCACTGTTCCTGCCATTGGGCAACCTCAGGGTTCTCCGCTGCCGCAGCCGGAGTTACATTATCGGTGTTCGGCCTTTGCGTTCGTATTTTCACCGCCATTTCCAGGCACTTGTCGCAGTATATCTTCAGTGGCTTTGCTGATTCGGCCCGTGGCATCATGTCCACCAGCGGCGTCCACATGTTGGTATCGTCGTTGACCGCCTTTCCCTTGGTGATGACACATGCGCCCAGGACACATAGCCCTGAAGGAGGGCTTTCAATGCCGATGTCACTCAATTCTCCCCAGGAAAAGCTCTCAAGGTTTACCACGGCGGTGCGTGCCTTTCCTATGTAGACCTTCATCTCGCCATGTTTGCGCAAGAACTGGTCTTCACTCGCAGGTCTCGAAGCGGGTTGCGTGCAAGCCATCAGGCTGCCCAGCAACAACATTCCAGCCATCAGGGCTGAAAACCATAAGCGTATCTGTTTCATATTTTCCTCGTGCTAGGCTTTGCCCGCTTCGGCAGCATCGCCCAGACTTATCATCTCGGTCAGCAGTCTCAGGGTCTCCTGCGCTTCTGCCTGGTCGATGACGCTTATGGCGTAGCCTGTATGCAGCAGCACGTAGTCGCCGACCCTGGCATCAGGTGTGAGCGTAATGCTCACCTTGCGCTTCACACCGCCGATATCCACCTCAGCTTCATTTCCTTCCACTGAGACCACTTGTACTGGGACCGCTAGACACATGGATATCCCCCGCTATCTGTAAGACTCACGTCGATGCCTCACTCGCATAATCCTGACCACATTTGCCTTGTCATCAACCTAATAGATTATTCGGTAATTGCCGACTCGAAGACGCCAATCGTTCTGTGAGCCGGTGATTTTCCGACAGCCGCTGGGCCTGGGATTTTGATGCAATTCAGCAATATGGGAGATAACCCGCCTAAAATTCTCGCTGGATAGCCGTTTAAGGTCTTGCTCTGCGGCTCGTTCTAGGTAGACTTCATGCACCTGGAGTATACTCGCTAAGAAAGTCTTCGAGCTTCTTAAACGTGAGCGTCTTCCTCCGCATTTCCTCCAGTATACTCAGGTCTTCTGCATCTTCCAAGCGTTCTAGTATTTCCTGATATTCATCTATGTCAATGATGACCGCTGCCGGTTTTCCGTCCCGGAGGACAACCTCAGGGCTCTTCCGTTTGGCCTTCATGATTTGTTTTCCTCTCGGCTACAAGTATAGCCCAAATGATAGGCCCCTACAAACAGCACGGGATATCGAAGGAGGTTCAGACATTTGAGCGGTTTGCTATCGCTGCCTGGCCCAGGGAGATGCCGCCGTCGTTGCAGGGCACCTGCTGATGCGTCAACACTGAGAACCCGGCAGATTTGAGCAAAGGCGCTGCTTTCCTCAGCAATAACCGATTCTGAAATACTCCACCGCTCAAAGCGACCTGCTTGATACCAGTTTTAGCCGAGATGACCTTGCACACTCTGCATATCATGTTGGCCACGGTGTTGTGAAATTTGGCTGCTATCTCTGCCTGCGGGATACCTTGCTGCAAATCCAGGACTATGGCCGATAGAAGCTCTTTCAACTGCACGATGCTTACGCCATCACATTCAGCCACGGAATAGGGATAAGCGTTATCTCCCGCATCCGCCTCGTAGGCTATCATCTCCAGTTCGATAGCTGCCTGGGCATCATAGTCTATCTCGCCTCGCACGCCTATCAGCGCTGACACGGCATCGAACAACCGCCCCATGCTGGAGGTTAAAGGCGAGTTCAGGCCAGTCTGAATCTGGCGCTTGATAAGGTCGATTTCAATGGGGTCTACCTTTTTCAGCAGATCGAGACCATAATCATTCGCCTGCTTCCTTCCCATCATCCGTTTCTTTCCTGTAACCTGCTTTCCTCTCGTCACCCTGAGCGATAGCGAAGGGGCCCTGAGATTTTTCGCCCCGACGAATCGAGACTCAGAATGACAGCGGGACTTACTCGGTGTTTCCTCAGAATGACCAGTGAGGCTATTAAAGGCATCCTC
>VGOF01000105.1 GCA_016875975.1 Chloroflexota bacterium
CCATCTGGGCGTAAAAGTCCCCGCGCTTGTGAATTGTCCACAGTGCCACAACCCCAAACTACCCCACCATGTATGTCCGACCTGTGGGAGTTACAATGGACGGGAAGTGATTGAGATAGCTGCCCCCAAGAAAAAACCCGCTTAGTTACAGTAGAGAAAAAGGTACTGCGACTAGCAGGTGAATTTAGTAGACATAGCGAAATCGTTGAGAAACCCACAAAACTTGGGTTAGAGGAGGAAATATGGTTGAAGAGATAAAGGCTGCTTACGTTTTCCCGGGACAAGATTCCCTAGCGGTAGGTATGGGCTTGGACCTGTACGTCCACTATTCTTTGGCCCGTGAAGTATTTGACGAAGTTGACAAAACTCTCGGTTTCTCGTTGTCCCGCCTCTGTTTCGAAGGCCCTGAGGAGGATTTAAGACAGACTGCTAACGCTCAGCCTGCGGTAGTAACGACTAGCGTCGCATGTCTTAAGGCAGCCCAAGAAGCCAGCCAGAATGGACTACCATCTCCCATGTTCGTAGCTGGTCATGGAGTAGGCGCCTACGCCGCTTTGGTAGCCGCCGGAGTCCTGGGTCTATCGGACGCAGTTCGTCTTGTCCGCGAAAGAGGGCGACTGATGAACGAGGCCGGCCAGAGAACTCCTGGTGGCATGCTTTCCATGAGTGGGCTGAACGCAGAGACGGTAAGAGATATCTGCCTATCCACCGGTTCAGAGATAGCTTACATAGATGCCACAGATCAGGTCACCATTAGCGGCACACAGGCTAGCCTCACAAAAGCAAGAAGGCTAGCCCAAATAAAAGGGGCCCGGCGCATACTACCACTAAAAGTCACCGGCCCTTTCTATTCTTCGCTGATGGAGCCATCTCTAGGAAGATTAAGAAACACCATCTCAGAATTCACCTTCAACAAACCAACAGTGCCTGTCATGGCTAACGTCACAGCTCAACCGCTTACTGACCTGGAGGCAATCAAGGAAGAGCTGGTTAGCCAAGTTGTACACACCATCATGTGGCTTCAAACCGTCGAAAACATGATAGCCAGAGGCGTTACCACCTTCTTTGAGATGGGGCCGGGAGAGGAACTCTCCAAAGTGATCAAGCGAGTCAGCCCAGGAGCCCAAACATTCAATATCAGCACGGCGCAAACTGTTACCGAAATAACAAGGTGGCGCAAAGGCTAACTATCGTTTAGCGTAACAACTATAATAACCCTTACGGCAGGGCATTGCTTAGCACTATGTCTGCTTAATAGCGACCAAACGCATTAGCGCCACCCCCTGGCACAGGACCCACAGTATTCTGAACCACTGTTCGCACGATAAGAAATAGTTCTCACCAGAGCATGGTAGCGCTATAATACCCTCAGGGTAGATTGAATCAAGTACTCAGTCTCCTGGAGACAAATTAGCTGTGGAGCAAACATGGGAAGCATAGGACCAAGAAGAAAGGCCAGAGTTGTGGCCCTGCAAACACTGTACGAAGCAGATTGCTCCATGCACGCTCCTGAAGCAATCCTAAACCGCCTACTTGCGGAGAAAAGCTTGCCAAGCGAAGCATCTGACTTCAGCAAGAGATTAGTCGCTGGAGTTTTTCAAAACAAGCAGGAGATAGATTCCGTCATCCAGTGCTTTGCCCCTGCCTTTCCATTAGCGCAAATTGCTGTCATCGATAGGAATATCCTGCGTCTTGCCATTTTCGAAATTTTATTCGATAATAAAGCTCCAGTTAAGGTAGTTATCAACGAAGCTGTGGAACTGGCGAAGAATTACGGTGGAGAAGCTTCATCTAAATTAGTGAACGGCGTACTGGGCACAATAGTTACGAACCGCGCAAAATGTGAAGAGCTTCAACAGGAAGGCAAGGACTGCAACTAATAAGAGGCTTAACAAGCTGAGGAATAAGCAATGGCAACCATTCTACAACGGCTTAGAAAGGTCATTTCCGAACAACTTGGGGTGGATGAAGACCCCATTGAACCATCAGCTTCTTTTGTTGAGGACCTCAATGTCGACCCTGAGGACCTAGCTGAGCTCATTACAGCAGTAGAAGAAAAGTTCAGCACGCGTGACAGAAAATTAGAGATAGCCGATGAAGATATCGCGGAAATCGTCACTGTGCAAGACCTAATCGATTGCCTCCGCGATTACGGCACAGAAGACTAGCCACCCACAGCGATTCCCCCATCATCAGACCTGACCAACTCAGCAGCCAGTTTCTGGAGAATTCCTTTCAGTGCTTCTTGCCATCTGGCGCCTAGACGCTCAATGTCCAGCCTAATCTGACGGCTGGTCGCCTTAATTCCATTACCGCGGATTTCAAGAGATAGTCGCTCATCTAGCGCTTTTGACTCAGCAAAATACAATGCAATGTTTTCAGCCTCAGTCACAACAGACTCTATTCCCACATCCGCAGCAAGAAGCCGAATTTCGACTATGTAAAGCAAATCTCTCAAAGGTTGGGGTATCTTACCAAACCTATCGCTTATCTCTCTGATTATTTCCCATACTTGTTCCTTTGCCCTAACAGTGACCAATCGTTGGTAGAAAGAGATTCTGATACTCGGCAAAGAGATGTAGTCCTCAGGGATATAGGCAGTCAGAGGCAGGTTAACAACAGGCATCGCCGGCAACGCAACCCTCTTTCCTGCCAAATCACCACGTTTTTGGTGTAATTCTTCCACCGCCTCGGTAAGCAATCGACAATAGAGATCGAAACCGACCGCCGCAATATAACCACTCTGCTCTACCCCCAACAGATTCCCAGCGCCACGTATCTCGAGGTCTCGCATTGCGATACCGAATCCAGCGCCCAGCTCTGTAGCCTCAGATATAGTACGCAACCGTTTCCGAGCCTCAGAGGTCAACAGTTTACCTCTGTCAAGCAGGAAATAGGCATGGGCATGGTTACTACCACGCCCCACACGCCCACGTAGCTGATAGAGCTGAGCTAGGCCAAACTTATCTGCCTGGTCAACAATCAATGTATTGACATTAGGCATATCCAACCCAGATTCGATGATTGTAGTGGTAACCAAGACATCACTTTGGCGATTACTGAACTCTGCCATCACTTCGGCCAGCTTTTCCTCATCCAGTTGCCCGTGTGCTACAGATACCTTAGCCTCGGGCACCAAAATTCTCAGTTTGTTGGCAACCGAAGCAATGCTCTGAACTCGATTGTGAACATAAAAGACCTGGCCACTACGCTCCAACTCTCTCAAAATTGCCCCACGGACCAGCTTATCATCATAAACACCAACGTGAGTCTTGATCGGCAGCCTCTCCTCCGGCGGCGTCTCAATAGTACTCATGTCCCGAATTCCAGCCAGCGACATGTGAAGAGTTCGTGGAATAGGTGTCGCACTCAGGGTGAGGACATCTACATCCTGCCTCAATCTTCTAAAGTATTCTTTATGCACCACACCAAAACGTTGCTCCTCATCTATTATCACCAGACCAAGATCCTTAAACTTAACATCCTTCTGTAATAGACGATGAGTGCCAATGCAGATATCAATCGTACCTACGGCCAAGCCTGCGATTATCTCTGCCTGCTCCTTTTCACTACAAAACCGACTCAGCATTTCCACACGCACTGGAAAGGCTTGAAGTCTTTCACGAAAGGTGAGGAGGTGCTGCTGTGCCAGCACAGTGGTCGGCACGAGGAAAGCAACCTGTTTGCCATCCATTGTCGCTTTGAATGCAGCGCGGAGTGCCACCTCAGTCTTGCCATAGCCCACATCACCACATACCAACCTATCCATGGGTCTCGGTTTCTCCATGTCAGCCTTCACAGCTTGCGCAGCATCCAGTTGGTCGGAAGTCTCCACATACGGGAAAGAAGATTCCAGTTCCTGCTGCCACAGGTTATCGGCAGAAAAACCGAAGCCCGCTGTCACCTCTCTTCTGGCATAAAGATTCAGAAGCTCTTCAGCCATGTTCGCTGCTGCCTCCTTAACTCGCTGCTTTGCACGTGCCCACTCTTGGGTTCCCAATCGGCTCAGTGCAGGTAGTCGGTCATCAGCACCTACGTATCGGCTGACACGGTCAACCTGATCCGTGGGCACATACAGCTTATCGCCAAGAGCATATTCCAAGACAAGATATTCTCTTTCCACACCTTCCGCAGACATTTTGGCCAATCCCAAGAATCTTGCAATGCCATGTTCAACATGGACAACATAGTCCCCTGGCAGCAGCCCAGAAATAAACCTGTGATAGCGGACCGGCCTCTTGCGAAGCAGGCGCTTCTCCTTTACCCAGCCAAAAATTTCTTTATCGGTAAACAAGGTTAAGCTATTTCTGATAGCCCAGCCTTCGGCTAACGACCCCTGAACAAGTGTCACAGATTTTTGAGAAGGGATACGCTTTATAGACGATACTGGTTGAACCAAAACATCCACTTCTTGAAGCAACTCAGCAAGCCTCTTTGCCTGTTGGCTTATTATGACAACTCGGCAGTTCTCATTGAGAATCCCTTTTAGACCAGCCACAAAATTTTCCAGCCTGCCGCCATAGCCAGGTACAGGCTCTAGAGGCAAAGATGCGTAGCTGGAATCGCCAGCTTCCCCTGCATCCCACGAGCACAATGTTAACCATCGCTCAAATCCCTTAAGCTCTGCCTCAAAATCCGCCAGGATAGGGGAACCGACTAGACCAGAGCCGCCATGCTCCTGTTGGAACTCCTCCAACTCGCCTGCTAGCTTCGCGATAATAGCCCGCATATTGTCGAGGTCATCTGTGATTACAAGGGAATCCGCAGGCAAGTAATCAAGAATGGTACTGGTATCCAGCCACGTGTTTATTTCACCGGCCGGTACTATTGTTACCGATGTCACCAATGTTGATGAAAGCTGCGTTTGCGGGTCAAACAGCCTGATGCTTTCTATCTGGTTTCCCGAGAACTCAATTCTGGCAGGCTGCTCACTACTCGGAGGGAAGATATCGACTATGCCACCACGTCGGCTCATTGTCCCGGGTACTTCAACCAAGTTCTCTGTCTCATAGCCCATATCCTGCCAGCGCTTTATTAGCTGCACTGGGGCAAGCTCCATTCCCACCCTTAGGTTATGAGAGGCGGCAGCAAATCTAGCTTTAGGCAATGTCTTGCTAACTGCTGCTAAAGCCGAACAAACCACCAATGGAGGCTTGTTATCACTGAGAGAGCCAGCTTGTGAAAGAGCAGAAAGTGCCTGTAGCCTTTCGAGAATGACAACAGGGTCATCGGCCACGCTCTCTTCAGCCAGAAATTCAGTTTCGGGGAAAAAATACACCGGCAACGGACTGGGACACCAGGCCTGTATCTGTTCAAAAAGCCTCTTTGCCTCCTCAGGTTGCGCAGCAACCACCAGGACCGGCAAGCCAAGCGCCTGATAAAGGGCTGCTATCACGTAAGGACGCGCCGGTTCAGACACCAGCAGCCTACCCCCATCAGCCCTTGCCACAAGCAACATGGCCATCAGCCGCTTGAATTCAGGTAGCCCCCTGACTAACGAAGTTAAACAAGAGAGGTCCATCGCAAACACCTACAGGGCTAGCCACAACCCCATAGGGGAACAAGCTTAGCCCTGACCAAATTTTAGCACGCCAAGGAGCTACCCGACTAATTTGGTTTTGAATGCTTTTGACCAATTGAGAAAGATATAACACGTAGGT
>VGOF01000106.1 GCA_016875975.1 Chloroflexota bacterium
AGGTGACAACGTGCCTTTCGTCTAAGCCGCCAGCTAATTTATCCCTGCTGTATTCCTTCAGGGAATCCCTTAATAGCTGGAGTGTTGCCTCGGCAGCTTTGTGTTTATTGCTATCCCTGGTGCCATGGAAACGATGTTCCTGGGCAATAGTCTTGTCTTTGGTGGATAGCCCTATATAGAAAAGCCCGACAGGTTTTCCCCTGGTGGCGCCGGTGGGTCCTGCGATTCCTGTATCTGACACGCATATATCGACCTTCAGTAGCTTCCTTCCTTCGTCAGCCATTTCCATGGCAACCTGAGGGCTAACTGCCCCGTGCTTCCGGAGTGTTGTTGTTTTCACTCCGACTATACTCGATTTGGCATCGTTGCTGTAGGCGACGATGGAGCCTTTGTAATAATCTGAACTGCCGGGTACATTGGTGATTCTGTCGCTAATCCTGCCACCTGTTGCCGACTCGACGGTGCCAATGGTGAGCAGTTTCCCAGTTTTTGTCTGGTGTTCTCGGAGGAGTTGGGCAATTTCGTCTTGTAGTTCTGCCATCTAACCGTGGAACCCAGCAAAAAGATTGGGACAATTCTAGCAGAAATTCGGACGGGCAAGCGAACTTTTTGAGGCGAGGGTTTTAGTGGCGAGTTGCAAGTTGCAAGCCGACAGTCAGCAGGCTGGGGGTTTGTGAACTCACCCTACTCTCTGACGCCTGTCTTTTTTTGAGGCGATGGTTTTAGCAAGACAAGGTGGCAGGTTGAAACTCGCCCTGCGAAATCGCTGAAGTTTAGTTCTTGAAGGCTTTGCTACTGATAGCAAAGAGCAGAAGCCCAACGCCGAGTACGCACCAGGTTACGGGGCAGGGTAGTGGAAAGCCTGGGATTGGATTAGGTATTTTGGCTACTATCAGGATTGCGTCTATGATTAACAGTGCGCTACCTACGAGCAGAAACCATTTTGATGTGGCTAGCATGTTTTACCTCCTCCCGCTGTGATTATAGCATCGGTTGTCAATGCTTGCTTCGATGAGGGACGAATCACAAGTATTCCTTCACCTTTTCTGCCAGCTTGGCGGACATGCCCTGAACATGAGTGAGGTCTTCTAGTGGTGCTTCTCTAATACCTTGTACCGAGCGAAATTTCCTGAGCAACGACTTTTTGCGTTTGGGACCTATGCCGGGTATGCTGTCTAGTGCTGAAGCTGTGCTTTCCCTCTGTCGTAGCCTTTGGTGGTAGCCCAGTGCAAAACGATGTGCTTCGTCTCTCACTCTTTGGAGCAGGTATAGTGCTGGGGAGGTTGGGGGTATGTCTACTGGTTCCGGTCTGCCAGGTACAAAGACCTCTTCGTTCTCCTTAGCCAGGCTGGCAACTGGAATCTGGCTTAATCCTATTGCAGTCATCACTGCCAGGGCTGCGTTGAGGTGACCTTTTCCTCCGTCTATGAGGACCAAGTCAGGGATTATTTTCCATTTATCTTCGGGTTTCATGAACCTTCCGAAACGGCGCCGAAGTATTTCTTGCATCATGGCATAATCATCAATCCCGGATACCGACCTAATCCTGAAGCGCCGGTAATGAGCACGTTTTGGGACACTCTTCTCAAAGACAACCATGCTACCCACAGCCATGTTGCCCCGGATGTTGGATATGTCGTAGCTCTCTATCCTTAATGGAGTTTTCGGTAAGTTAAGTTTATGCCTCAGCTCTTCCAGGGCGATTGCGGCGGTGACGTTCGTAGATTGCTTTGCCTGGTATAACTCGAAGCCTTGTTGTGCGTTTTTGGTGACCATGTCCAACAATTGCTTTTTGGCCCCTTGCCTGGGTACGTGAAGTCTGACCTGTGCACCTCGCAGTTTACTTAGCCAGTGGGTGATTACTGTTGACTCTTCAGCAGGATACTGTAGCAGGATTAGAGGTGGGATGGATGAAGCCGAGGAGTAATATTGTTTGATGAAGCTGGTTATTATATGTGATGGCATTTCATCGCGTACGCCTTCCAAAATAAAATGCTCACGCCCCAATAGCTTGCTATCACGCATGAAAAATATCTCAACATAGGCGAGGTCTTTAGTTTGGGCCATGGCAATGACGTCTTGTTCGCCTCTGGCTGTTATGGCGATCTTTTGACCTTCAATCACCTGTTGCATGGCCTGAATCTGGTCTCGGAGGACTGCTGCCTTCTCAAATCTCAATTCCTGCGATGCCTTCGCCATCGATTGCTTGAGCTCTCGGAGGACTGTTCCTTGTTTGCCTTCTAGAAACATGATGACCTGTTTTATTGCCTTGCCGTACTCTTCCTTGCTGGTAGCACCAATGCATGGCCCAAGGCAGCGATTGATATGGTATTCAAGACACGGCTTTGTATCGTTCTCCGTGATAGCCCTATTACAAGAGCGAAAGGGGAATATCTTCTTGATCAGCCTGAGAGTCATCCGCAAGGAGCCGGCACTGGCAAAAGGGCCGAAATATTTTGCGCCATCTTTTTGGAGATGGCGTGTTATGCGGACAACTGGCCAATCATCATGGAGGTCTATCTTTAAATAGGGGAAGGTCTTGTCGTCTTTCAGTCGGACATTGTAAGTGGGGCGGTGTTTTTTGATTAGATTGCATTCCAGGATGAGTGCTTCCTGTTCGGTATTTGTGACGATGGATTCGATGCTGGCTATTTGCGATAACACTCGAAGAGGCTTGGGTGGTAAATTAGTGCCGGTACTAAAGTAGGACCTTACCCGGTTTCGCAGATTGTTTGCTTTACCAACATAGATTACTTTGTGCTGGCTGTCTTTGAATATATAGGCCCCAGGTTTTGCGGGGAGGGTTTTCAATTGAAAATCAACCGTTGGTACGGGCATAGTCATTGCTTATTTTAACATCGGGTGTTGCGGTGAACAAAAGTTGCCATAATGTTGCAATTTGATAGTATCATTATCGACGTTATGATAAAATAAGTGGGGCATTTGGGATGGAAGAACAAATCAAGTCTTTTCTCACCTATCTAACGAACGAGAAGAGGTATTCCGCAAATACCCTGGCATCATATAGTAGCGACCTGCGTCAGCTCTGTGCATATGCAGAGTCACAGCGTAAAGCCAAAGATGGAACTGCTTCTGTTGGGGTCGAGCTTAATGCTCAGATATTGGCAGGATATATGCGCAACCTTCGAGAGCGGAAGTACACGCTATCTACAGTAGCACGTAAGGTGGCTGCGGCTAAATCATTCCTCAAGTTCCTAACGGAGACGGGCAGGTTGAGAGACGACCTAAGTCCACAGTTAGCGTCACCACATGTTAACAAGTCGGCACCCAGGCCTTTATCTATTTCAGAGGTGCGTCGCCTACTTGCGGAACCAGGTAAGGCCCGCACGTTTGAGGGCAAAAGGGACAAGGCTATGCTTGAGTTGCTTTATGCTACTGGCCTCAGGGCTAGCGAGATGGTTGGATTGAATGTGAAAGATATTGATGTACGAGGTAGCAAAGTACACTGCTCTGGTCGCAACTTAAGAGCGCGCCTTATTCCCATCGATCAGCATATTATCCAGATATTAAAAGAATACATGGCTGGAGCCCGCTCCCAACTGGTCAACAATGAGGAAGAGAACGCTTTATTTGTCAATCATAGAGGGGAACGGTTAACACGCCAAGGTTTCTGGAAGATTATCCAGGGTTATGCTGACAAGATTGGACTTAAGAACGAGGTCACACCGCGTGCGCTACGCCACAGTTTCGCAGTACACAGGCTGAAAGGCGGCACAGATTTGCAGTCAGTTCAGCAATTGCTGGGGCATGCTCATGTCTCAACTACACGTGTCTATAAACAGGCAGAAGCACGGTCCTGAATTGCCGGGTATTCTAAACTGTATGCCGGAGTTGAAAAATGTCAAAGAAATCCAAACGAGCCAGAGCCAGACAGAGGAGCCTAGACAGACGATTGCAGCCGAGTTCCAGAGTAGTAGCCGAGCGCACTCCTGCAACTGTGCAGGACTCTAAATCATTAGCCGCCCCATCTGGGGAATCCCTATACGCAGCATTGTCTTCTCGATACCAGTATGTATTGCCCGAGCTAAGAGGCATTGGAATTATCGCCGGCATTCTGTTCTTGGCACTCATTATATTGTCTTTTGTTTTGAGATAAAATTCCATAGGGGACACGTGCGTGGGTTTGGAGTTGACTCGAGCCAGGCTGCTGGAGTACCTGAGCCGCGAAATAAGCGACAAGCGTGTTCTTCAAGCGATGGCGCGTGTGCCCCGTGAGCTTTTCGTGCTCCCGGATTGTTACCACTCTGCCTATGAAGACATTCCGTTGAGCATCGGCTTTGGCCAGACCATTTCACAGCCGTTTATTGTCGCCTTGATGACTCAGGCCCTAAAGCTTAGAGGCGACGAAAAAGTCTTAGAAGTAGGTACAGGGAGTGGTTATCAGACTGCCATACTGGCAGAACTGGCTAGATGTGTGGTGAGTGTGGAGCGCGTTCCTCAATTAGCAGAGTCGGCTAAAACAGTTCTGGAGAGGTTGGGCTACACTAATATACAAATTCACCTGGCAGGAAAAACCCTGGGATGGCCGAGCGAGGCTCCCTACAATGCTATCTTGGTTACCGCAGGCAGTCCACGTGTGCCCGATGGCCTGTTGAAACAACTAGCTTTTGGTGGCAGGCTAGTTGTCCCAGTAGGTTCGAGATGGGAACAAGAGCTTTATCGGATTACGAAGAGAAAGAGCGGAAATTCTGTCGACAGACTGGGTGGTTGCCGCTTTGTACCTCTAATTGGTGAAGAGGCGTGGGAAGAGTGAATCCTATTCTAGGTTAACTCGTAGTTGACTACATAACCTTCTTTGGCGTCGATTTCTATTCTGAACAAATATTTGTTCGCGGCCTTATCTATGATGAATCGGTCGAATACCCCGTGAGACCGCATGTTCATCTCCCCATGCAATTCATATATTTGCGCATTGTTTCTGGTAATCAGACGGTTGTCCAGGAAATGAATCTTGGAGTTGTAGTACTTATCTTGCAGAAATGCCTCAGCGACGTTCCGCGCTTCGTCCACGGTTAACATAATTTTTCCCCTCGTAAATGATTATGTTTTCCACCAGGAATTGGAACTTATCATCCAATATACTTCGCAGTTTCCTGCGCACGTTGCCGGAGCGTTGGCAAAACTTGGGTGTTGGCGAAGTGGCTATTATCTGCTGTGTGATACTGTGACATAAGCGCTGTTTATAGGAACCCCTGTTTTTGCTACCAAGGCACCCACCGGGCAGATTGCCACGCAGGCAAGGCAGGAGTTACACCCCGCTTCTGCCAACGGTATATCAGCCAGAGTAGTAACCACGGTGCCGATCCCTCTAAAAGCAAAGTCGAGAATTCCAGTGCCTTGCTCGTGGCATACCCAAACACATTTCCCACATAGGACACATTTGTTTCGGTCATATGTGAATAAAGGATGGCTGGAATCAATGGGTAATTGCCGAGGAATCGCCTTAAGTCTCTTGGGTTTCAGCTTGAGACCGAGGCGCGTGGCAATACGTTGCAATTCGCAGTTTTTGTTCTTGGCGCAAATTTTGCAATCGAGGTGGTGGTGGCTCATGAGCAATTCAAAAGCGGTGCTTC
>VGOF01000107.1 GCA_016875975.1 Chloroflexota bacterium
TGGAGGACCTGGAGCGGGTTTACGTTTCCCCGGGCCCAATCTATGACCCTCATCATCAAAGCGAGTCGTTCTGGCAGAGGCATGTACAACTGGTTAGGGCCATGGGCTTTGGCAAGCGCGATGTGGTCATAAATACCTGGGCTTATCATCTGGTGCCGGCGGGGCACATGTTCGATGAGGCGCTGCGGCGAGCCGGCGTCACGGTGATACCCATGGGCGTGGGGAATACTGAGCTTCAAGTCCAGGTCATGCATCATCTGAAAGTTACCGGTTTTTTTGGCAGCACGGGCTTCTTCATGAATATCATCACCAAGGCAGAAGAGATGGGTTTTGACATCCGCAAGGACTTCAACCTCAGGCTGGTATGCATTGGTGGGGAGATGGGCGGCGGGCCTATCAGGAAATTGGTGGAGGAGAAATATGGCATCGTTACCCGGGATGCCTATGGGACGGCTGATGTGGGCATGGTGGCTTATGAGTGCAGTGAGAAGAACGGGATGCATATCGCCGAAAATGTGATTGTGGAGATAATCAACCCGGAAACAGGGGAGCCAATTGGCAAGGACGAAAATGGTGAGGTGGTGATAACTCCCATTGACGAGATTTACCCGTTAATTCGCTTTGGCACTGGCGACCTTGCTGGCTGGATTGAGGAGCCTTGTCCCTGCGGCAGGACATCCCTGCGGATGACTCGCCTGCTGGGCAGGGTGGGCGATGCGGTACGGACACGGGGCATGTTCATCCACCCGCGGCAGCTTGAGCCGGCCTTTGCCAAGTTCACGGAAATCTCAAAGTGCCAGGCGGTGGTTACCAGGCCAGGCCATAGGGATGAGCTAACGCTCAGGGTGGAACTTAAGGCAGATGAGGGCGTTGATAAGGAAAAACTATCGCAGCAGCTAAACCAGGTGGTGAGCGATGCAGTGAGGATAAAGGTTGACCGGGTGGAGTTTGTAGCCAGGGGCACAATACCCGAAGGGCACAAATTGATTGTTGACCAGAGGGTGTACTAAGCAGCGCACCCAGGGGTGTCGCACAGGGGTATTGACAAATCCTGATATTCATGTAATATATGCGTTTAGTTTTGCTACTTTCCCAACCGTAGCATCACCCATTCCATATTAGAAGTGATCGTGCCATGGAGTGGAAGCGGGAAGAGCTTAGGGTAGAGAAAGCTATTGGCGAGCGCATTCTCACCGTTGAGAATGTGAGCAAGGCCTTTGGTGGCATCCAGGCCTTAAATGATATTAGCTTCGACGTTCGCAAAGGCGAAATCCTCTCCATTATTGGCCCAAACGGAGCTGGCAAAAGTGCCATGCTCAACTGCATCAATGGACTTCCCGGGTATTTACCTGACAGCGGCAAGATAGCCTTTGATGGCCATGATATAACCAGGTGGCCGCCTCATAAGCGAGCCTATGCTGGCATCTCTCGAACTTTCCAGAAGATAGAGTTATTCGGCGGCATGACAGTGCTGGACAATGCCAGGCTGGGCAGGCACATAAAGATGAAGACCAGTTGGTGGGATGGTGGTTTTTACTGGGGGAGGGCGACCAAAGAAGAAGCCAAGCACCGCAGTTGGATAGAAGAAAAAGTTTTCGAGACCTGCGAGGTGGAGATTTACCGGGACCGCACGGTAGGGATGCTCCCCTACGGAGTGCAGAAGCGCATCGAACTGGCAAGAGCTTTGGCCATGGGACCAAAGCTCTTATTACTTGATGAGCCTATGGCTGGCCTGAACCTGGAAGAGGTGGAGGATATGACGCGCTTTATCCTAGATGCCAACGAGGAGAGAGACTGGGATTGCACCATTGTCCTGGTGGAGCATGATATGGGGGTGGTCATGGATGTCTCCGACCGCGTCATTGTTTTCGATTGGGGGGTGAAGATAGCCGAGGGCACGCCCGAGGAGGTGCAGAACGACCCCAAAGTTGTCCGTGCCTACTTAGGTGAGCTGGAGGATACCTATACCAGTCGCAGGTAGAAGGACGAGATGCAGCGCAAGTCCAAAAGACACGACGGAAAAGCTCCGATAGAGATTACTGAGCACCTGACTATTCCCAAGGCCTGGCTGGATAAATGCCGGCAGTATGGGGAGCGTAAGGTTGCCATGCGCGAGAAGGAGTTCGGCATCTGGCAGCCATACACCTGGAAAGATTACTACGAGAACGTCAAGTCCTTTTGCCTGGGGCTGAAAGCGCTGGGGCTGAAGAAGGGTGACATAGTCGCCTTCATTGGGGACAACCGTCCGCACGCCCTATGGGCTGAAATAGCAGTGCTGTGTGCTGGAGGCATCCCCACATGGCTGTTCCAGGATTCGCTACTGGACGAGGTGGAATACATCTTCAAGCACTCTGAAGCCCGCTTCTGTATTGCCGAAGGGCAGGAGGAAGTTGATAAATGCCTCTGGGTTAAAGAGCGTTGTCCTAAGCTGGAGAAGGTAATCTGGGAAGACCCGAAGGGGATGCGCTACTACCAGGACCCCATGCTGATAAGCTACAAAGAAGTGCAGGAGATGGGCCGAGAATATGCACAGAAGCAGCACCCTGATGTCTTCGAGAAGATGATAGCCGAAGGCAAGGCGGATGACACCTGCCTGATTTTCTATACTTCGGGGACTACAGCACTACCCAAAGGGACGGTGCTTACCCACCGGAACATGCTAAGCATGGGCAAGAACCTGCTGTGGGTTGACCCCATACCTGAGGATGCCGAGTTTCTCTCCTTCCTGCCCATGGCCTGGATTGGCGAGCAGATGATGTCGGTGAGCGAGGGCATTATTGCCGGCTTTGCCGTCAACTTCCCGGAGAAACCCGAGGTTTTCATGGAGAACCTCCGCGAAATCGGTCCGCGGGTGATGTTCTCGGCACCGCGCAACTATGAGGCTATGGTGCGCGGTTGTATGGTCAAATATTCCGATGCTACATGGCTGAAAAAGAAGACCTGGGACCTGTCCATGAAGATCGGCTACAAGGTAGCCGATATGAAGTTCGAGAAGAAGGGCGTTCCCTGGTACTGGAAAGCAGTCTGGTGGCTGTCCTATTGGATAAATCATCGGCAGGTTCTGGATACCCTGGGACTGCGGAAGCTGGAATATGCCTACACCGGTGGCGCTCCACTGGGGGACGAACAGTTTCGATTTTTCCACGCTCTGGGGCTTAATTTGAAGCAAATCTATGGTCAGACGGAGATATCGGGGATTTCAGTTATCCATCGCAATGAAGACATCAAGTTCGACACGGTTGGCTTCCCCATACCGGAAACAGAGGTCAGGATTACCGATGGCAACGAGATAATGTCCCGCAGCCCATGCGTGTTCCGTGGCTACTACAAGATGGATGAGCAGACCAAGAAGACGCTTCTCCGCGGCGGTTGGCTGTACTCTGCCGATACCGGCTTTATGGATGAAGACGGGCACCTCATTTGCTTCGACCGCTCCAAGGATGTTATGACGCTATCGGACGGCTCGATTTCGGCTCCGCAGATTATCGAGAACCGCCTCAAGTTCAGTCCCTATGTCCAGGATGCCTGGGTCATCGGTGACAAGCGTCCCAACGTGGTTGCCGTGATTTGCATTGACTACGGCACCGTGGGTAGATGGGCGGAGGGCAAGGGCATACCCTACACCAGCTATCCGGAGCTGTCTCAAATCCCCGAGGTCAACGAGTTGATGCTGGATGTGGTAAAAAAGGTGAATACTCGCCTGCCCAAGGGGCAGCGCATAACCAAGTTCGTCAATTTCTACAAGACGTTTGAAGCCGATGACGATGAGCTTACCCGAACCCGCAAGTTGAGGCGTGGGTTCATGGAAGAGAGGTACAAAGACGTTGTTGATGGGCTTTATGGCAAGACCGACTATATTAACCTGGATACTAGCATTACCTATGAGGATGGACGGGTAGCCAGGCTGAAATACGGGATGAAGGTGAATTTTGTGAATGAGGAAAGCTGATGGTTCATTTCGCTGATGTTTTTATCACCGGCATCATGGTTGGTGGCATCTATGCCTGCATTGCGCTGGGATGGGCAATCATTTTCAAGACTTCCGGCGTGATTAACCTGGCCACGGGTCAGTTGACCATGATCGGAGGCTACGTACTGTTTGCCCTTTACACCTTTGGGATGCCCATTTACATAGCCTTTGTGGGGATGCTGGCTATCGCCATAGTGCTGGGCATTCTCACCGAACGCCTCTGGCTCCGTCCTATGATTGGGGAGCCGGTACTGTCGGTAATCATGGTTACTGTGGGCATCGCCTTTGCCTATCAGGCCATTGTGGCTCTCATCTGGGGTGCCGATACCCGTGTCTTTCAGCCGCCTGTATTTCCCTTGGAGCCGCTGATGCTAGGGCCGATACATATCAGCCAGGTGTTCCTCTACAGCTTCCTGATAGCGGGTGTCATGATGGCACTTCTTATCTTTTTCTTCCAGCGTACCCGCATGGGGCTGGCGATGCAAGCCACTGCTGATGATGAGATGGCTGCTCGCTCCATGGGGATTCCGGCCAGCTCAGTCTATCGCTGGACCTGGGTGATTGCCTTCATGTCCTGTGGCATTGCCGGTGGCTTGCTGGGCAACATCAACGGGTTGAACATCTCTGTTAGCTACATGGGGTTGCTGGTATTGCCGGCGGTGGTCATCGGCGGCATGAACTCAATACCTGGGGCTGTGGCTGGAGGGCTGATTATCGGAGTGTTAGAGAACTTGGGGGATGCTTATATCTCAAGGTATTTCCCTGGGGGGGTGAAATCGACCTTCCCCTTCTTTGTCATGCTCATCGTCATGCTCTGGAGGCCCTATGGACTGTGGGGCTGGGTTAAGATAGAGAGAATGTAGCAGAAGGTGACAGATGCGACTACCGACTGGTACCCATTTCGATAGCTATACCGCAGACCATGCCTGGTGGAAGACGAACTTCGTCTGGATAAGGATGGTGTTGCTAGCAGTTGTCCTCCTGGTGGTTGTACCTCTGTTTGTCGGGGACTACTGGCTTTCCTTTTTGAATATGGTGGGCTATACAATCCTGGGGGCTGCTGGCGTGCAGTTGCTTATTGGCTTTACGGGGCTGGTAACGCTGGGCCAGGCGGCTACCATTGGCTTTGGCGCATTTACCTGCGCTCTTGCCATGTATCTCTTTCACCTGCCCTACCTGGTTGCTTTCCTGGTTGGCGTTGTTGCTGCTGGGCTATTGTCCCTGGTCTTCGGCTTGCCCTCTGTGCGGGTAAAGGGGTTCTACTTGATTATGACCACCATGGCCATGCAGTTCATTACCACGGATGTAATCCTGACGCAGTACCTGGGGCCTCTGGCGGGGAAAGGGCGCGGTGGCGTCCTGGCTGTAGAACCTGAGATGTTTAGCATTGGCCCGTGGGTCATCTATTCTACCAAGGATGCCTATATATTGATGATTGTATTGGTCATCCTGGTGCAGGTATTTATGGCTAACCTGGTTCGTACGAGGGTGGGGCGGGCCTGGATGGCTATCCGCGATAATGATATCGCCGCTGAAGCCCTGGGGGTCAACATCATATACTACAAGCTGCTGGCTTTCTTCATTGCCGGAGCTCTGGGTGGGATAGCCGGCTG
>VGOF01000108.1 GCA_016875975.1 Chloroflexota bacterium
ACCAGGGAGCGGACGCGGTCAGGGTAATTGGCGGTGAAATCGGTGGCTATGGCGCCGCCCAGGGACATGCCGGCCAAGTCTACGGGTTTCTTGATATCCAGGTTATCGAGTAATTCCAGGAGCTGCTTGCGATAGAATTGTCGGTCGTAGCTGGCAGCAGGCCGGTCGGAATAGCCCCTGCCATACAGGTCATATCGCAGCACTTGAAATCCAGCCCGGGTCAGCGCTTCGACCTGTGGGTCCCATATCCACATCGGTATAGTGGCACCGTGGACAAGCACTACAACATCCCCGTCTTTGGGGCCGGCAAGCTGGTAATGGGTGACACCGTTTGAAAGTGTGACATAGCTGCCGCCGAGCTGCTGGCGTGCGGCTTCATCCAGCGTCTTCTTTTCCCTGTCTGCCGCTATATAGATTGCGGTTGGTATCAGCAAGACGGCCAATACGATAGCGATTGTAATCCAGGCCCACTTGCCGAGGCCAGTGCCTTTCTTTGCGCTCATGAATCACCTCCCTTGCTGTTCGACTGAGATGATATATGAACAGAGGTGCCTGGTCAATAGGTGCTGTCCCTGGTGGTATTAGGTTTGAGGATGTTCACAAACGATAAACTGGTATTGACAGGATTGCTGGAAATGAATAACATTGGTGAATATTTAGATTAGAAGGGGGACTTACAAAATGGCGAAAAAGAGCATTGCCATCAGTGGCACAGCAATGGCGATACTAGCTATCATTGCTGGTGTTTTGGTCTTGTTCTGGCCCAGTTTTGTTCAGTGGATAGTTGGTATCTTCTTGATAGTTTGGGGCGTCCTGGCTCTCATCGACCGGCGATAGACAAGAGTACCTGCTTGTAGTTTTCTTAACGTAATAGGGAGGAGGTATAATTCGATGTTAAGTATCGGGTTGCCAATGGGTGGATTGCTCTGGGGTATTGTAACTCTGATATTTGGAATCATAGTAATGATATTCCCCAAGATACTGAACTACCTTATTGGTATTTATTTGATAATCGTGGGAATCTGGGCTATCATCCAGGCTATATAACTTAGAAGCTATCGGCTGGCAGCGCCAGTTGGTGTAATTTGGGCCGACCGTAGTTCTATATTTCTGTGAGGCTACAGTTGCGGGGCAGACCTGTAGCAGTTTAGCTGTTCTGTTGTGTTTTTTTGAATAGTTTGCTTTATTGTATGGGCTAGGATAGAATCGGTTTGTATTTAGTATTATTGAGTATCGATTATTGGGTGACACGATGGCTGACGTGGCTGAACTCTGTGCGATTTTAAAAAAAGAACAGGCGCTATTAACCCGTGAGCTTGAGCAACTAGAAGCTCAGATGCAATCGAACAGTGAAGGGCGGGAGGGCAGCCCATTTGGCAAGCGCGAGGAAGGAGCTACTGAGGCATTTGAACTGGAGAAGGGCCTGGCACTTGAGAGAAAGCTCAGGAGTACTTTGTTGGAGATCAACCGTGCCCTGGCCAAGTGTGAGGCTGGCACTTATGGGACATGTGATGCCTGTGGTAAGCCGATAGAGCCAGCCAGGCTTGAGGCGTTACCTCAAGCCAGCTTGTGCCTGTCATGTAAAACGAGTCAGACAAAGAATGGCAGAAGCAGGTTGGCGCGATAGGGGTTGGCGGGGGGGTCTTTTCTTTCTCATCGCCATCTTCGTGGTGGTGGCAGACCAGATAACAAAACACTGGGTCAGGGCTAACATTGCTGTTGGCGATTCGCTGCCTGAAGTAGGTTTTGTACGTATCGCGCATGTGCAAAACACGGGGTCGGCCTTTGGCCTTTTCACCGGTCAGACTGTCCTGTTGGCCATTGTGGCTGTAATTGGCATTGTGGTCATCTTGATGTTCTATCGTTATCTTTCTGCTTACAGCATGCTGGGGACGGTGGCCCTGGGCATGGTATTCGGCGGTGCAGTCGGCAACCAGATAGACAGAATCAGCAGGGGGCATGTGACTGACTTTATCCTAGTTCGCCTCTGGGGCGATGTTTATTGGCCTACCTTCAATGTTGCTGATTCCGCTATAACCGTCGGCGTCATTGTCCTTGTTTGTTTCATCTTCTGGGTGCTGAAGAAGGAGGACAATCGTCCTGCAAAGTCCGGAAGTCAGGTTACTCCACGTCACTGAAGCCTCGCAGCGACTTGACAAATATCTGGCCGGCGAGTGTCCTGACTGGTCGCGCTCCCGTCTGCAAAGGCTGATAGAGGAAGGTTGTGTCCTGGTCAGCGGGCGTGCTGCTAAAGCTAGCCAGAGGTTGAACGCTGGCGATGTGATTCAGTTATTACTGCCTCCACCGCAGCCCAGCGAGCTAGCTGCTGAAGCTGTGCCATTGAGTATAGTCTATGAGGATGATGAAGTGATAGTTGTTGATAAGCCAGCGGGTATGACCACGCATCCTGCTCCGGGTATGACCAGTCATACGCTGGTTAATGCTTTGCTGGCTTATTGCCCCGACCTGCGCTATTTTGGAGATGCTATGCGGCCGGGCATAGTCCATCGTTTAGATAAGGACACTTCGGGGTTGACGATTGTGGCCAAGAACCATGCTGCACAGCAGAATCTGATTAATCAGTTCAGAACCAGGTTGGTCTCCAAGGGATACCTGGTGCTGGTAAAAGGCAAACTGACGCCACTACGAGGCTCCATAGAAGCTTCTCTGGGACGTGACCCGGCTAATCGCAAACGGATGGCTGTGGTGGGTGGAGCCAGAGAAGCCAGGACTGATTACAGGGTGAAAGAGCATATCGGAAATTACAGCTTGCTTGACGTTGCTACCAGGACGGGCAGGACTCACCAGATAAGGGTTCATTTTTCTGCTATTGGCTATCCCGTGGCTGGTGACCATGTGTATGGGGTGAGGGTGTCGTTTCTGGACAGGCAATTCCTTCATGCTTACCGGCTAAGATTCAGGTTGCCCTCTACGGGCGAGTATAGGGAGTTCCAATGCGAATTGCCTGCGGATTTGAAGGCGGCCATGGAATTCATCCGTCTTGGCTGAACGGTATTTACAATCATAGTCTTGTCAATGCTATGGTGATATGCTACATTGTAGTCAAGGCGGGGTAGACAAATGAGCGAATTTGGCAGGTCCTTCGGGCAATCAAATAAAGAGCAATCCTATGGCCAGATAAAAAAGGACCAGATGGCACGCGAGAGCGAACTATATAGCATGATGAGTGGTGCGGGAAGCGGGGCGGAGTTCGGTGATCTGGAGACCTTCGCTGCCGAATCGGATGTCCGCAAGAACGAGTTGCTATTCAAGATCACCACGCAAATCGAAGATGCTAAGAAAGCACTGAAGCAGGCGGAGCAGTTGACTGAGCGCCTGAGGAAGCGCGTGGCTGAGCTTGAGGGCATGTACCGAATCCTTACCAAGAAGTAATTTATCGGCGGTCAGATTGAGCCTTCCTGATTTTCTTGTTTTTGTCGTGCGTGTCCGTGGTTTTGCCGGTACGTGCATGGTGAAATAATCTGACGCATTTATCTGGAGAGTGGATTGCAAAAAGAGCCAAAAGAGTATGCCCTGGAGTATGCTGGCTTCTGGATTAGACTGGGGGCGGGCGTTGTGGATTTGCTGATACTGGGGTCTATAGCCAGCCCGCTCATTTGCTTTACCGCCTCGTTTGTCTGGGTGACGGTCTTCTGGGTGATTTCAGTGATTTACTATGTCGGTTTTGGAGCGTGGCGTGGGCAAACACCGGGCAAGATGATTGTGGGCATAAAGGTGATACGCAGTGACAAGAATCCGCTAACACTGTGGGACTCAGCGCTGCGCTATTGTGGTTATCTGGTGTGTATTCTTTCCCTGTTTGTCGGTTTCGTATGGGTTGCCTTCGACAAGGAGAAGCAGGGGTTTCACGACAAGATTGCCGATACCTATGTGGTGAAGCTGCCGGTAAGGCAGGTTGTTTTGACACCTGAGCCGTACGCCAGGAGAGGCGCTAGTGTCGTCTGAAGTACCCGTGCGGGTCCGTTTTGCTCCCAGTCCCACCGGTTTTCCTCATTTGGGCAACATCAGGACTGCATTGTTCAACTGGCTCTTTGCCCGCCACCATGGTGGCGTCTTTATTCTGCGTATCGAGGATACTGATGTGGCTCGCATGGTGGAAGGGGCAACCGAGAGCATCCTGCATAGCCTAAAGTGGCTTGGGCTTGATTGGGATGAAGGGCCTATCTTCCAGTCACAGCGTCTGGATATATACCGTGGGGTGAGTGAGCGGTTGCTTAAAGAAGGCATGGCTTATCATTGCTATTGTTCGCCCCAGCGGTTGGAAGAGATGCGGAAGGAGCAGATGAAGCGGAAGCAGCCGCCAGGATATGACCGCCACTGTCGCAATCTAACGCAGGAACAGAAAAACGAGTTTGAAGCCAGGGGGATAGTGCCGGTGGTTCGCTTCAAGTCACCGCTTGGGGGACAGACTTCTTTCCCTGATTTGCTTCGTGGAGAAATAGTATTTGGGAACAGCACTCTGGATGACTTTGTCCTCCTGAAGTCTGATGGTTATCCCACCTACCATCTGGCAAACATTGCTGATGACCATGACATGGAAATTTCGCATGTGCTGCGGGCTGACGAATGGCTGTCCAGCACGCCGCGGCATATCCTGCTTTACCAGGCACTGGGCTGGCAGCCGCCTCAGTTTGCACATCTGCCCATGATTTTAGGGCCAGACAAATCGAAGCTGAGCAAGCGGCATGGTGCTACATCGGTGACTGAGTACGAGCAGCAGGGGTATTTACCTGAGGCGTTGCTCAATTTCCTGGCCTTGCTTGGCTGGTCGCTGGATGACAAGACTGAGATTATGAGTCGGGATACAATCATAGAGAATTTCAGTCTGGAGCGGATTAGTAAAACGGCAGCCGTTTTCAACAGGGACAAGCTGGAGTGGATGAATGGGGTATACATCCGCAGCTTGAACACCGAAGAGTTCAGTCGAAGGACGCTGCCTTTTCTGGAAAGCAGCTTGCCTTCCGAGGTGTCACGGCCGCTGGATGCTGGCTATGTGGGCCGTATAATACCTCTGATTCAGGAAAGGGCCAGGACGCTGGCTGAGGTGCCGGAGTTGACCGATTTCTTTTTTGTGGACAGGCTGGATTATGATTCTAGCTTGCTGCTGAATAAGATGGAACAGGGCACAGCGGTTGCTGCTCTCCGAGCTTCAATAGATAAGGTTGAGGGGTTGAGTAATTGGGCTGCGATGTCTCTGGAGAGCGTTTTCAGGCCGCTGGCTGAAGAGTTAAAGCTGAAAACTGGCGTTTTCTTCGGTTTGCTGCGTGTGGCTGTGACCGGGCGGACAGCAGCGCCGCCGCTGTTTCAGACCATAGAGGTGCTGGGGGAGGAAAGGTGCGTTAGGCGGCTGAAAGCGGCGATGGACAAGCTTAAGCGATAGTTAGTTTGGCTTGATGTGAGTGGGGGTCTCAGTCGAGACCCCCACTTTTGCACTAATGCCCTATTTGATGGTTCTGGGGATAAGCGGGACAGTCACCGTCGGCTTCTTGAAGCAGTACTTGGGGTTCTGGTACTGGTCATAGCCACATGGTGCATCTTGACAA
>VGOF01000109.1 GCA_016875975.1 Chloroflexota bacterium
CCCATGTGGTTCTACCTGCTGCCAGCTTTGCAGAAAAGGATGGCACTTTTGCCAACACTGAGCGCCGCGTGCAGCTAGTGAGGAAGGCAATTGAACCTGTCGGCGATTGTCAACCTGATTGGCAAATAATCTGCCAGGTAGCAAAAAAACTGGGGGCTAAAGGATTCGACTTCGCGCAACCCTCGCAGGTGATGGATGAAATCGCTTCATTGACTCCCAGCTATGCCGGCATTACTTACCAGCGCCTTGAAAAGTGTGGACTGCAATGGCCTTGTCCCGACAAAGACCACCCAGGCACTCCCATATTGCACATGTCCAGATTCGTCTGTGGCTTGGGTAAGTTCATACCACTGGAATATAAGCCCCCTGCAGAGTTGCCCGACAGGGAATACCCACTCATTCTCACCACCGGGCGTAGTCTCTACCACTATCACACTGGAACTATGACACGAAAAGTAGCAGGACTCAATGCAGTTGAGCCGGAGGCCACTGTAGAAATAAGCCCATCAGATGCCGCATCCCTGAAGGTAGCCAATGGCAACAAGGTCAAGGTGATCTCGCGACGCGGCGAAGTTCTAGCTAAAGCGAAGGTCACGGATGCATCTCCACCAAACACAGTATTTATGACCTTCCATTTCGCTGAGGCGGCAGCCAATATTCTGACCAATCCAGCATTGGACCCCATAGCCAAAACGCCAGAATTCAAAGTATGTGCTGTACGATTGGAGGTAGTTCAGAAATGAAAGACATCACATTGACTATCGATGGACAGCAGGTGATAGCCAGAAGCGGAACAACCATATTCCAAGCCGCTGCGAAAGCTGGTATCTACATACCAGGCCTCTGCGACCACCCCGACATCCCACCTTCAGGAGAATGCGGGATGTGCCTGGTCCAAATTCAAGGCCAGCCAGAATTTGTCCTCTCCTGTACCACCAAAGCCGAAGATGGCATGGCCATCCGAACCGACACACCAGACCTGCGAGAGAAACAACGCCAAGCCCTCCTGAAAATATTGTCCCAGCACCCCAACGCTTGCCTTACCTGCTGGCGCAGAGAACGCTGCAAACCATTCGATATCTGTCTGCGCAACGTAGCTGTTACAGAACGTTGCGTCACCTGCCCTAAGAACGGACGCTGCGAACTGCAAAAGGCTGTGGATTTCCTCGACTTCGAGGCAGAGACCATACCCTATGAATACCGAGGACTAGCTGTAAACAGGGAAAGCCCGTTCTTCGACCTCGACTACAATCTGTGCATCGCCTGCGGACGGTGTGTTAGAGCTTGCCGAGACTTAAGAGGCGCAAATGCACTGGACTTTCTCAAACTCAATGGCTACCGAGTAGCAGGCCCTAAGAATGGCAACCACAAAGATTCCGGATGTAAATTCTGCTTTGCCTGTGTCGAAGTTTGCCCCACTGGCGCCTTGGTCGATAAGAAAGCCAGATACCACGCTATATTAAATTGGGAGGGCTATGTTGTACCCTGCCGCGATGCTTGCCCTGCGCATATAGACATACCGCGTTATGTAAAATTAATAGGACAAGGCAAATATAGCGAAGCACTAGCTGTAGTTCGAGAAAAAGTCCCCTTCCCAGGGTCACTGGGACGCGTTTGCATTCACCCCTGCGAGCAGGCATGTCGCCGCGGACAACTAAGTGACCCCATTTGCATAAAATTCTCAAAGAGATTTGCCTCAGACCATGACTCTGGACTGTGGAAACAGAATTCCAAAGTGGCGCCATCAACTGGTAAAAGTGTTGCTGTAGTCGGTTCAGGACCAGCGGGGCTTACAGCAGCCTTCTACTTGGCCAAACTAGGCCATTCAATAACCGTGCTCGAAGCTCTACCGCAGACAGGCGGCATGATGCGAGTCGGCATTCCCGCTTATCGCCTGCCCCGAGCGGTCCTCGATGCTGAGATTAAAGAGATTGAAAGTGTTGGTGTCCAGATAAAGACCAGTACCAGAATCCAATCAGTGGATGAGCTTTTCCAACAAGGCTATGATGCTGTGTTCCTTGGCCCAGGCGCCCACAAAGGACAAAAAGCAGGAGTCAAGGGTGAAGATGGCCCCGGCGTCATGGATGGCGTGGATTTTCTCCGCACTGTGAGCTTGGGTGAAAAAGTCAAGATAGGTAAGTCGGTAGCTGTCATCGGCGGTGGCAACGCTGCCATAGATTGCTCGCGAGTTGCGCTACGCATCGGCGCCAAAAAGGTTACCATAGTCTATCGGCGCACCCGCGCCGAGATGCCAGCAGCCCCTGAAGAAGTAGAAGACGCCTTGCACGAGGGCGTCGAGATCATCTTCCTTGCAGCACCTAACGAAATACGCCCCAAGAAAGATGGTGGCGTGGAATTAGAATGCATCCGCATGCAGCTCGGTGAGCCCGATGCCAGCGGCAGGCGTCGACCAGAACCAATCCCAAACAGTGAATTTGTTATGGAGTTCGATAACGTCATAGCCAGCATTGGGCAAATAACCGATATCCCGGCGCAGCTCGGAGTAGAGCTGGGCAGAGGAAACGTTATCAAAGCAGACAACAAGACACTGGCTACAAGCCGGCAAGGCGTGTACGCCGGAGGCGACGCCGTAACTGGCCCCGCGTCAGTCATAGGGGCCATTGCTCAGGGCAGGCAAGCCGCTAGCTCTATAGATAAATACCTCGGAGGCACTGGCATCATTGACGAAGTATTAGCCCCTGTTGAAGCAATTGAACCGTGGTTCGGGCCGGATGGCGATTTTGCTAGCAAGGTCAAACCCCACATGCCTGCGTTGGACAACAAAGAACGCTTGACAGGCTTCACCGAGGTAGAACTAGGCTATCCTGAAGACGTCGGCAAGGAGGAAGCTAAACGCTGTCTAAGGTGCGAATTAAGACTGAACCTTTCACCACCTTTGTCGCCACCAGCCAAGGTCAAAACTGCCTAATTTATGGAGGGTCAAATGTATAGAATCGTCGCCAAGGAGAAGCTAACCTCAGTAATTCACTACGTGAAAATGGAAGCGCCAGCCATTTCCCAAAAAGCCAAGGCAGGGCAATTTGTTATTATTCGTGTAGATGATGTGGGAGAACGCATTCCACTCACACTAGCTGACTGGGATGCCAAAGAAGGCACGGTCACCCTTGTCGCTATGGAAGTGGGCACTTCTACCAAAAAGCTCAGCCTTCTAAAGGTGGGTGACAGCGTAATAGACCTTGTAGGCCCATTGGGGCTGCCTGCCGAAATAGAGAAATTTGGCACAGTAATCTGCGTTGGAGGAGGCGTGGGTATAGCTCCAATATATCCCATAGCTAGGGCACTCAAACAAGGAGGAAACAAGATAATCTCTATAATCGGTGCCCGCTGCAAGGACTTGCTCTTCTGGGAGGACCGCATGAAGATGGTGAGCGATGAATTGATAGCAACCACTGACGATGGGTCATATGCCCGCAAAGGGCTTGTCACAGAGCCTCTAAAAGAAGTGATAGAGCGTGAAAAGGTTGATAGAGTGATTGCTATAGGACCTGCTGTAATGATGAAGTTTTGCTCACTAACGACCAAGCCATATGGTGTACCTACCATAGTTAGCTTGAACTCAATAATGGTCGATGGTACAGGCATGTGTGGGTGCTGCAGGCTTTCAGTAGGCGGTGTCACTAAATTCGCATGTGTCGACGGTCCTGACTTCGATGGTCACAAGGTAGATTGGGACACCGTATTTGCCAGACAGAAGGTGTATCTCGAAGAAGAGAAACTATCACTTGAAAAATGGGAAGCCTGCCATTGTATTAAATCTTGAAGCCGGAGGCCCAAAATGGAAGAAAAGACCAAACCGAAGATCGATCTTAACCGCATCTCCATGCCCCATCAGGACCCCAAAATCCGAGCGCACAATTATGATGAAGTAGCCCTTGGCTATACCGATGAGATGACAAAACAAGAGGCAGGTCGTTGCATCCAATGCCCAAAGAGACCATGCATAGACGGATGCCCCGTAAATGTAGACATCCCAGAGTTTATCAAGGCACTCCGCGATGATAATCCAATAGATGCTGTCAGAATTCTAAAGAATAAGAATGCCCTCCCTGGCGTCTGCGGACGAGTCTGCCCACAGGAAACGCAGTGCGAACAAGTTTGTACCCTTGCAAAGAAGGGTGCACCCATTGCAATAGGCAGGCTCGAAAGGTACGTAGCTGATTGGGAATCGAGACAGAAAAAACAGGAACGTATAACTTCAGAACTGCCTCATCCCTCTGACAAAAAGATAGCGGTAATAGGTTCTGGCCCCGCCGGACTTACATGTGCAGCCGACCTCGCCCGTCTAGGCCACAAGGTGACCATCTTCGAAGCACTGCACACCGCAGGCGGTGTGTTGATATATGGTATTCCCGAGTTTAGACTCCCAAAGAAAATAGTCCAAGCTGAAGTAGACTATGTGAAATCACTGGGTGTTGATATTCATCTCAACTCTGTGATGGGAAAACTTGCTACGGTGAACGAGCTTCTAGAATCCGGGTTTGACGCAGTATTCCTCGGCACTGGCGCTGGCTTGCCAATGTTCTTGAATATACCAGGAGAGAATCTCAACGGCGTATACTCTGCAAATGAATTTCTGACTAGAATTAACCTTATGAAGGCATATCGCTTTCCTGAATTTGATACACCCATTAAGATTGGAAAACAGGTGGCAGTAATCGGCGGCGGTAATGTAGCTATGGACTCGGCTAGATGCGCCTTACGCCTTGGCGCTGATGAAGTATATATTATCTACCGCAGGTCCCGCGCAGAGATGCCTGCACGCCATGAGGAAGTTGAGAACGCCGAAGAAGAAGGAATCATCTTCAAATTCCTAACCAATCCCAAGCAAATCATCGGCGATGATAAGGGTTGGGTGAA
Source organism: Chloroflexota bacterium (assembly GCA_016875975.1). Lineage (GTDB taxonomy): Bacteria > Chloroflexota > Dehalococcoidia > GIF9 > UBA5629 > VGOF01. The sequence continues at coordinate 4,879 of VGOF01000109.1, forward strand.
AGCTATAGAGTGCTACGAGATGGAATTAGGCGAACCTGATGCTAGCGGTAGACGCCGACCTATCGTGAAAGCCGGCAGCGAGTTCGTCATGGACGTGGACGTGGTAATAGTGGCACTGGGCACCACACCAAACCCACTGATCCCAGCCACAACAAAAGGCCTTGAAGTTACCGAACGCGGCACAGTCGTTGCAGACAGTCAATCTGGGAAAACCGTCAAGGAACGAGTATGGGCTGGCGGCGATGTGGTCAGCGGAGCAGCCACCGTCATCAGTGCCATGGGCGCAGGAAAACGAGCAGCCGCTTCTATCGACGCCTTCCTCAAGGGAACAACTGGGTAAGACTCGCTACTCCTTCCTAACATCCCGACCCAGACCAGGGCTAACAGTGCTCCAAACATCTTGCATTTTCGTCGCCCCTGACTTATATTAAGCAAACAGGAGCCTGGCCTTGGAAATCTGCATCATCGGTATCCCAAAAAGCGGCAAAACTACAGTCTTCAACGCCTTGACTAGAGGCAAATCGCAGATAGCAGCGTACGCTCCAAGCGCACTCGAACCTAATATAGGAGTAGCAAAAGTCAAAGAGCCGAGGCTACAAGTCCTGGAGACGATGTTCAAACCCAAAAAGACAACGCTCGCCGAGATAAGGTATGTTGATATAG
>VGOF01000110.1 GCA_016875975.1 Chloroflexota bacterium
GATACTGTCCATCCTTGCAAAAAAGGGGCAACATAACGGCTGCCTTTACTAACCTCTGGTCGCTTATCTTCCGTTTGAAACGCGAGGAAAGAGCCTTTTTGAGCTTCTTTTTCATCTGGCAAATAATCATACACTACCCACAGACTGCTAGACAAACCTTAGGGGAAGCCAGTGGCTAGCACATCGCCGACATCGAACGATGCCCTATCTAATATTTGTCACTGGCTCATAACATTAGCTATACTGGAGTGTTGAGGACTTTACTATGCCACGGAACAAGGACTATTACGAAATACTGGGAATTCCCAGGAGTGCCAGCGAGGAGGAAATAAAGAAGGCCTACCGCAAGCTGGCCTTTCAGCACCATCCCGACCATAACAAGTCTGACGAGGCCGGAGATAAGTTCAAGGAAATAAATGAGGCCTACGAGGTCCTGTGCAACGCGGAGAAGCGCGCCCAATACGACCGCTACGGCCGTGTGCTCGGCTCAGACTGGTCAGGATTCGATGAATTCACCTTCGGCGGTCTGGGCGATATCTTCGAGGCCTTCTTCGGAGGAGCAACAACTACTGCTCGCCGTCGCGCTCCCCGAAAAGGCAATGACTTGCGTACCAGCCTTGACCTTTCCTTCAAAGAAGCGGTCTTTGGCACAGAAAAAGAAATTGATATCTGGCGCGTCGAAAATTGCCAGGTATGCCACGGCATCGGCAGCGAGCCAGGCACCAACCCCCAGAAGTGCCCGAGTTGCAACGGCAACGGCCAGGTTCGACGCGTTCAACAGAGCATCTTCGGCAGGTTCACACACACAGCCACGTGTTCGCAGTGCCATGGCGAAGGCTCACTAATTACCCAGCCTTGCCACAAATGCAAGGGGAACGGTAGACAAAAGGTCAAACGTAAGCTGACAGTCACCGTACCAGCAGGAATAGACGAGAATTACCAGATGCGTCTCAGCGGTGAAGGCGATGCTGGCATATACGGTGGCTCAACCGGTGACTTATATATCAATTTCTCCATTGCAACCCACAAGCTATTCCAGCGCAGAGGCTATGACATTTCCTACGAGTTGCCCATAAACTTCGCCCAGGCAGCGTTGGGCGACGAAATAGAAGTGCCCACAATAGACGACAGCACCACCACGCTGAAAGTGCCCGCCGGTACCCAGGAAGGCAAAATCTTGCGGATAAAAGGTAAGGGAGTGCCTCGGCTAGACGGCAAAGGCAGAGGAGACCAACTGGTCTCCATCCGCGTGGCAACCCCGCAGTCGCTCAACGAAAAGCAGAGGAAGCTCTTCGAAGAACTGGCCAAAACCTTGCCTAAGCTGGAATCGCATCAGAAGTCAGACCACGACTAATACGCCGAGCGTCGAAAAGATTAGGTAACCGCCTCAGGCCTAAAGCCATTTCTCAACCTGGTCGATATCTCGGCTGGCGATAGGGATTCAAACAGCACCCTATAGACAAGGTCAATCGTCGGAAATTCCAATCTCAACCGCCTGGACAAACGGTATGCCGCTACCGTAGTGTCTATCCCCTCAGCTACATTAGTCATAGAAGCCAGAATCTCACCCAGGGGTCGGCCCTTCCCTAATTCGTAGCCCACATAGTGGTTACGGCTCAAAGGGCTATTCCCCGTGGCTATCAGGTCACCAAAACCGGCCAACCCATAAAAGGTATCCTCTCTGGCACCCATCGCCTTGCCCAGTGAAACAACCTCGTTCCAACCCATAGTGATAAACGCCGCCTTGGCATTATTGCCTAAATCAAGGCCATCCAGTATCCCGGCCCCGATGGCAATAACGTTCTTCAGCGCACCGCAGAGTTCCACACCTACCAGGTCATCGCTGACAAAGAGGTAGAAATGCGGTGATTCCAGCAGCTTCTGCACCATCTTGGCCACTTCGATATCTTCAGCCGCTACCACCGATGTCGCCGGCAAACCCTGGTCTATCTCCTTCGATAGGTTAGGGCCGGAAAGAACGCTCACTCCCCGTGCTAAAGGAACAACAATCTCTTCGGCTATAACCTCTGACATCCTTTTGCCGGTCTCCGCCTCCAACCCCTTGGCTACGCTGACCACCACGGTAGTAGGCTTCAAGCACTCCCCAACTTTCCTCACAGTCTGGCGCATATTCTGAGCCGGTACAGCACAAATGGCAAAATCAGCGGAGCCTAATGCTTCGGCCTCATTACTGGTGAAGGTTAGATGCCTGCCTAAGTCTGCTTGCAATAGGCGGTCTTGATGCTGGCGGCGGCATTCCACAGCCTTGGCCTCGCTCCTGGCCCATACGCTAACATCGATTCCTTTGCCCGCCAGCAACCAGCCCAGGGTGGTACCCCAGGTGGTAGCACCAATAACAGCAACTTTAGCCATGCTCTAAGGTAATTGACCCAAGAAACTCAAGCAATTTGATGGCTATCTGAGGCGTAGCTCGGTGCCGCTCATCAACCGGTTGATGTTGGCACGGTGCTGATAGCAGATTAAGCCTGCTGCTATCACACTATAGACCAGATATATGACCGGGAAGTCATAGGCGAAGGTGAGGACTACGAACAGCACAAGCACTCCACCAGCAGCCAGCAGAGAACCCAATGACATGAGCCGGCTGCGCAGCAACGTCAAAAGCAGAATTACACCGGCAACCAGAGCTGCGGCAGGCCACATGGCAAACCAACTTCCAAAATAAGTGGCTACGCCCTTGCCACCACGGAACTTGATGTAAACCGACCAGTTATGGCCCACCATAACCATGATAGCTGCCAGACCCTGGCCCCATTGCCAGGTTATAGGAATGTTAGCCATCATCAACACGCTGTCACCGACTATGTACCGGGCCGCTGTCACTGCAATAAACGCCTTGGCCAGGTCAAGGATGATGGCTACGACACCCGGCTTCAGGCCCAAAACACGGTAAACATTGGTGCCGCCGATGTTGCCGCTGCCGTGCTTGGAAATATCTACTCCAGCCATCTTCTTGCTTACAATCAATGCAAAGGGTATAGCACCCAGCAGATAAGCCATTACAGCTACAATCACAAACTTACCGATTATCATGCTCTCCCACTCCTTGTTTTTCTGCGTTTCTGCGACCTGGCCTTTCGAAAAAGAAGTTGAAGCGATGTCCCGGAAAAGCCAAAGGTCTGTCGCAGCTTGTTCTCCAAAAAGCGCTGATAAGAAAAGTGTACCAGTTTTGGGTCATTAACTAAAAGTGCAAAGGTAGGAGGATTGACGCCGGACTGATACGCCCGCACCACTTCCAATTGCCTGAAACCCTTTCTCGGCGGGGTATGAGACAGGAAAGCCTCTTTTATCAGCGTATCAATCACCTTGTCAGGCAACTGTTTTTGTCTCTCCTGCCATACTTCCATAGCCTTAGGTATTATGGCATTCACGCCTCGCCCCGTCTTGGCCGAGACATAAAGTACAGGAGCGTGTGACATGAACTTCAAACGCTGCTCGATTTGCTCAGCATAGGCTGATTGCGGGGTATCTGACACCAGGTCCCACTTGTTCACCAGCAACACCATGCCCTTACACGCCTGCTTGATGTAGCCAGCGATATGGATATCCTGAGCAGCGATGAACTCGGTGGCATCGGTCACTAGCAGGGCAATGTCGCAGCGATTTATGGCACGCAAGGTTCGAATCACACTGTAGTACTCCACCCCTGTCCCTACTCGCCCCCGTCGCCTGACACCCGCCGTATCAATCAAAAGCAGCTTCTGGTCACCATACTGGTAAACGGTATCCACAGCATCCCTGGTCGTGCCAGCCACTTCGTCCACAACAGCCCTCTCCTCGCCAACTATCGCATTGAGCAGCATAGATTTGCCCACATTGGGCCGTCCCACAATAGCCAACTTTGGCATTTCGTACTCGGCTTCTTCTGGCACGGGTAGAGGCAAAAGCGAAATCACCTTGTCCATTAGCTCATTAACACCACGACCATGATGCGCACTTGCAGTCACCGGGCTACCCAGCCCTAATCGATAGAAATCGCTTCCCTGGCTCTCCAGTTTGACGTTATCCGCCTTATTGGCCACCAAAATCACCGGCTTCCCCCGACCACGTAGTCGGTCGGCTATCTCCTGGTCGGCAGCGATAACTCCATCCCTGATATCCACCATGAAAACCAGCACATCAGCCTCGGCAATAGCCGCTTCTACCTGATACTTGATTTTCTGCGCCAGGGAAGAGCCAGGCTTTGGCTCCAGGCCAGCAGTATCAACCAGCGTTATCGCCCTACCCTGCCAGGAAATGTCAGCAAAGACACGGTCACGTGTTGTCCCCGGCAGGTCTTCCACAATAGCCAGCTTCTCATTTGCTAGCCGATTGAACAGCGTGGACTTACCTACGTTAGCCCTGCCTACTATGGCTACAACTGGTTTCATAAATCTCTTACCATTAAACAAATACCTAATATTAAGAAAAAGGGGGTCTTCTTAGGATAACACCTGCGGCCGGTTCAGTCCAACCTAGCCAAACATCTCCGCCAGCAGCGCTTTCTGCAAGTGAAGCCTGTTCTCCGCCTGGTCGAAAGCAACAGAATGCGGCCCATCCAGCACCCCCTGAGCCGCCTCCTCCCCATGATGCGCTGGCATGGGATGCATGAAGATAACATCTTTCTTAGCTAATGACAGCAATTTGCTATCAACCTGATAACCTGCAAAGTCCTTGCGCCGGCGTTCCGCTTCGGCTTCCTGCCCCATGCTTGTCCACACATCCGTATAGACCACGTCCGCATCCTTCACCGCTTCGACAGGATGCTTTGTCAAGACTATCTGGCTGCCGCTATTGGCTGTAAATTTCTTGGCCGTCTCCAGTACGTCCTTGCTCACCTCATAGCCTTCCGGAGATGCGATTCTGAAGTTCAGCCCGCTAAGCGCAGCCGCCAGCAGCAAGCTGTGTGCCACGTTGTTGCCATCGCCGATATAGGCCAGCGCCAGACCCTTCAACTTTCCTTTTTTCTCGCGGATAGTCAGCACATCAGCCAACGCCTGGCAGGGATGCTCCAGGTCAGAGAGGGCATTGACCACAGGCACAGTGGAATAGCGTGCCAACGCCTGCAAAGTCCCGTGGGCAAAGGTACGAGCTATGATGCCGTCAACATAGCGGCTGAGCACCCGCGCTACGTCTGCCACAGGCTCTCGCTTGCCCAGCCCCACTTCCTCAGGAGACAGGTAAAGACAAGAACCGCCGAGTTGCCGTATCCCCACTTCGAAACTAACACGCGTGCGCAGCGACGGCTTTTCAAACAGAAGGACAAGTATCTTGTCCCTGAGCAATTGGAGCATTGGTTTGCGCTTCATGTCCAACGCCCGCTTAAGCAGCTTATCCGCTTCTTCAGCAGTCAAATCGGCTACCGAGAGTAAATCCCTCGATTTCACTATAACCCCCTCCAGAAATGAAACCAAAGTATACCACGGCTGTCAAAGTTAAGTTAACTCTTGGTTGTTACCCTGACATAAGTGGGTGTAGAATACAGTCATGGAAGAACGTATCATTGCTTATATTAAACGGCATCCTGTTATT
>VGOF01000111.1 GCA_016875975.1 Chloroflexota bacterium
CCCCTTTCTGCTTGAGCAGCAGCAGCGTTTCACCGGGCATATGTCCACTTGATTCCCTGCCACAAAGCACGATGTAGCGGATATTGGGATTGGCAACGACATTACATATCATTTTCTCGATGCCGATGTTCTCAGTTTGCAGCAGCCCGGAAAGAGCAGCACCGGAGTCTATGCCTGACATCACCACTTCGTTCAGCTCCGGCGGTATAGCAAAGTCAAAGGTGTCCAGGATGACGCAGACAGCTACAGGCGAGTAGTCGTTACCCCGTACATAGCGACCCTGTTCCGGCGGATAGCCAGCTGGGGGCTTGACCTTAAGCATAGCCTAGATGCCCATCTCCTGGAGAAGCTTCTCTACCCTGGCCTTTATCTGGTCTCGGATGTCTCGTATCTTCTCTTTTGGCTGGCCTTTGGGGTCTTCCAGTCCCCAGTCTTCGGTTTCAGTGAGAGTAGCTGGACAAGCCTGCTCCGCACCACAGCCCATAGTGATTACCTTATCAGCGGTGTCCAGCATCCCTGTCGTCAGCTTCTTGGGATAGTGGCTGCTCAGGTCTATGTCTAGCTCATTCATCAGCTCGATTATGGTGGGGTCGACTCTGCTGGCAGGATTGGTGCCTGCCGACATAGCCTGGGCTTTGCCTCTGGCGACGCGGTTGAAAAAGGCCTCAGCCATTTGGCTGCGTCCCGAGTTGCCTACACAGACAAACAGGACGTTCTTCACTCTAGTTCCACAGGGCCGCAGCAGACGACTGTGAATTTCACTTGACCATCGGCTTGATTGCCCTTGTTGTCGGTAGCCGTCACTGATATAACATAATCGCCGGCAGTACCGGGGGCGGTCCAGCCAACGCTGCTGGCAGTTCCCTCTTTTATTCCCTTGCCTTGCAGCCTGCCCCCTGTTGCTGACCACTTGTAGCTTACATCTGTGGCATTCTCAACGGTGCAGGTGATGATTGTCGTCGTCCATATACGGGTGCGTCTTTGCTCTGTCACCGGTTGGGTAGAAGGCATCGACAGCTTCAGACTCGCCACAGGGTTAATTGAACCATCGGCATTCGTGATGACTCTGATGGTTATGGACTGAGTGGCTTCTCCGCCTTTCCCGTCGGCTACCACAACTTTGACTGTGTATTTGCCTACTGCATCTGGAGCTACCCAGGTAATAGCTGCACCTTCACCCTTGAGTGTCCCACCATCGGCTGACCATTGGTATTTCAGGGCATCGCCGTCCGGGTCTGTGGCTGTGCAAACAATATAGTGCTCCGTTGCAGACAGAACGTCGCTGGGATAGGTGATGCTGGCGATTACTGGGGGGTGGTTGTCTGTTGGAGGTGGGGGGGGAGATGTGGGCTTGGCGCAGGCGGCGCTGAATATCGCCAGTAAAACTGCCAGGGCTGTGGCCAGTTTGATTTTATGGCTCAGAAATTGCATCATACCGACCTCCTTAGTCTAGTCCGCTCTCTACTTTAGCCATTGTACTATGTAGTAGAGCCCTACGGCGATGAAGACCACTGCCATCACCATACGGATTACCTTATCGGCGCGGGTAAGCGCGTTAACCCATGAGGTGACGCCAGTTATTCCGAATGATAAAAGTATGCCGAAAATCAGAACCGGAAGTCCAGTGCCAATGGCAAAAAATGCGGGCAGGGTGACACCACCGGTGGTAGCGAGCGCCAGCGGAATTAGGACAGCGAAGAACAGCACGCCACTAACGGGGCAAAAGGCGAGAGCAAAAAGTGCCCCCAGCAGGAAACCGCCTATCATACCCCAGTCAGCTACCTTCCCACCCATGTCGGATATCCTGCTACCTCCCTGGCCCAAGGAAATCCGGTCAATGAATAGCAGTACCACGCCAATTATTATCAGAAAAGGCCCCAATATCTTCTCTCCGATATCTTGAAGAAAGCGGGACATGCCCGGGATTTCCATTCCCAGGGCGATGATGAGGACCCCGATGAGTGTGTAGGAGAACATGCGGCCCACGGTGTAAAGCCCTGCAGTGGCCACTGCATATTTTCGGTCGGTTACGCGGCGGCTAACATAGGCCAGAGCCGCAATGTTAGTAGCCATGGTACAGGGGCCAATAGCAGCCGCCAATCCCAGGAAAAAAGCGGAAACCAAGGGTATGTTTATGCTGATGGCAAATCCAGTCAGGTCCATTACAGCTTACCTTCGAGAGCCTTCTGTATCGTGTTCTTGAGGTAAGCCGCGAGCTTGTCTTTGTCTCCAGTGAGGCCCCAGATGTCAGGTACAGAGTGTACAGTCTCGGTATCACCTCGCACCGTGGTGATATAAAGCCAGAATGGAGGCGAGTTGTACTTCTTGACCAGGGCAGCGTTATCCGGGGTGTCGGAAATAACCATCTTGAGCGTTAGCTTGCCGTTGTCCACCTGTTCCTGGAAGTTCAAGATAACCACCTGCTGGATGTAATCACCTACTACTTGCATGCAAGCGCAGGGATTGCTCTTGTAAAAGTAGACGATGTCTACCCTGTCGGGCGTGTTTATTGTGGTAGCCTGTGGCGTGCTTGGCGGGGTCGCCTGGCTACTGCAGGCGCCAAAGAGCATGGCAAGCATGGCCAGGGCGAGCAATAGCGAAAACCTTTTCATTTTTCTCGATATTCTCCTTTGCTTTTTGCGGCATTCAGAAGCAGCTTCTTCAGTTCTTCCTTACCGGGGACTTTCCCGGAGCTGACTACCTTCTCGTTGATGACCAGTCCCGGCGTCATCAGGACAGGGTATTCCATTATCTTCTTCATGTCCTTAACTTCCTCGATTTCCACGTCAAGCTGGAGTTCCTTAACTACCGCTTTGACAGCATCCCCCAAAGCATGACATTTAGCGCAACCGGTGCCCAGTATCTTGATGTCCATGTTTCTACCTCACATATACTATTGAACTATGAATCCAAATGTATAGCCTGTGATGGTAGCCATGACCACCACCAGGACGCTGAAAGTCAATGTCTTTCTCCAGCCCATAATTCGGCTCAGACTGAGTATGCTTGGTAGCGAAAGCGCAGGGCCAGCCAACAAGAGCGCCAGCACTGGCCCCTTGTTCATGCCCAGGTCCATGAAAGCCCTGATGATAGGGACTTCAGTGAGGGTGGCGAAGTACATCAGCATACCAAGGAACGAGGCTACAAAGTTGGCCAGCAGGCTGTTTTCACCCACCACTCCAACCACCCATGATTCAGGTATAGCTACCTTCAAAATGCCGGCAACGAACACGCCTCCCAGCAGCCAGGGGATGATAAGGCGCACGAAGTGTCCTGTTTCTTTCATCCACTGCTTCATCTCGCCTGTGGTGAACCAGCGCCAGAGGATGATGCCCAACGCTGCCAGTAATATACCTGTGGCTATCCATTGCTTGGAGGCGCCAAGGACCAAGATACCCACCATAACGGCGAAGAAAACTAGCTGTTTCCAGAGCGGCTTGCCCGGCGGGTCGGTCGTCAAAGCGGCGAAGGCCTCGGCGCTTTTCTGCCTCTCTTCTTTGCGGAAAATGGCGGCCATGATAAGCCCAATGGCGATGGAGAACACGATGGCTCCGATAGCACGGGCAGCGCCGATGTCATAGCCCAGCAATCTAGCGGAATAGACAATAGCCAGCACGTTGATAGCTGGGCCAGAGTAGAGGAAAGCTATGGCCGGGCCTAAACCAGCGCCATGCATGTATATGCCACCGAATAGGGGTAATACAGTACAGGAGCACACCGCCAGTACAGTGCCGGAGACGGAGGCCACGCCATAGGCCAGGAATTTATTAGCATTGGGGCCGAAGTACTTCAATACCGATGCCTGGGAGACGAAGACGGAGATTGCGCCGGCGATGAAAAAGGCAGGCACCAGGCAGGTGAGGACATGAAAGGAGAGGTAGTCTATCAGGGCAGCCACGCCGCCTTGAAGTAAACGTATGGCTATTTCCACTTATTTAATCTCTCTCGTGTCACCGCGAGTCCCGATTCCATCGGGACGTGGCGGTCTCATAGGCTCTACCTAAACTGTGAGATTGCCACGTCGTCCCGATAAATCGGGACTCCCCGCAATGACATCTAGAAATATCACCTGGCAGCAACCACGATGCAATTGGGGACTATTCTCTCAGTGCTTTTGAGTCTCACTCTATCCCGTGCAGCTATGGGATTGCCTGCCAGTCCTTTCCCCACAGCATCGACCAGCTCTGTGTAGTAGTCCCTTAGATTCTCTTTGTCTATGGAGTACAACGCCCAGAGACCCTGGCGCCTGAGCTTGAGCAGGCCGGCGTCATACAGGGCATTCAAGTTACGCGAGGCCCGGGTCTGGGAGATATCCAGCACCTGCATCACCTCGCAGACACAGCACTCCCGCTCCAGTAGCAGATTCAAAATCCGCAGCCTGGTCTCATCAGACAGCGCCTTAAATACCTTGACCAGCTCTCTCATAGCCTATCTTAAATGACTATATGCGCAACTATGCATATACTAACAGAGGGCATTGCACTTGTCAAGGTGAAGCAGTTTTATCAAATATTTACCCATATTTGCCGAGCGTTTACCGGATATTTGCCGAAATTTCTACCTTTGCCTGCTATATTGGAGTCATTACTCAAATTGAGGAGACAGAGTACTAGATGTTTGCTTGTTGCAGCGCTGGAAACAATCTTGTTGAGGCAGTTTTGGAGCAAGCCCCTGAGGGAATAGTCATTGCTGATGCTGATGACATGGTCATTTTTGCAAATCGGCGTTTGCCGGCGGCGTAGCCACGCAGGTAAGACGAGCTGCAGAGAGACTTGACAAACCGCTAACGACATGTTACGATATATAAAGATATATCGTGTTATATTGATAAAAGGAGGGTGAGAGAGATGTTTCACAGGCACATGTTTTCTCACGGCCCGTGGCGTGAGCGATGGTTTCAAAAGGGAGACCTGAAGTACGTCATCCTCGATTTGGTTAAAGACAAGCCCCGGCATGGCTATGAGATTATCCGCTCCCTCCAGGAGCGCTCCCACGGTTTTTATAGCCCCAGCCCGGGCTCCGTTTATCCCACACTGCAACTGCTGGAGGAAATGGAGTATGTGAAGTCGGACCAGCAGGACGGTAAAAAAGTATATTCCATAACTGAGGAGGGTCTGAAGTTCCTGGAGAAGCGCGAGGAGCACGCCGAGGAAATCAAGAGCCAGATGGAAGACTGGTGGCCTCACGTCGATATGCGGGAGATGGGAGAGACCATGCGCGAGTTTGGAAACCTGGCCCGGCTGGTGGCAAAGCAGGCTTCCAGAGCCGACTCAGCTAAGATGGAGAAGATTAGAAAGGCCATCGCTGATGCTTACAGGGAAATAGAGAAGATTATCTCGGAATAAATGCACTTTGTGCTAATGGCTGCCCGGCATGTCCCACCGGAGTTCTTCCCCTTCACTTCGTTCGTGGTCAGAATGACGGGAAATCTGTGTTGCGTGAAGGCCATTCGATTATGTCCCGCGTACGGGGAGTCTGAGCAGTGCCCAGATGTACGGGCCGCCATGTGGAA
>VGOF01000112.1 GCA_016875975.1 Chloroflexota bacterium
CGCAGCTCCTGCTGCTACAGGTGGTGTGGCTGAGGAGACTGCTCCGAAAAGCAGTACAGAGCAAGCAGTAACATAGCTTTTCCCTAGAATGAAGTATGCTGAGGTGGCGGTCAATTCGCCCATTGCCCAACGCCGCAGCTTTTGCTATTCAATCCCACCCTGGTTTGATGTTGGTGTTGGGCAAGCTGTCTGGGTGCCCTTTGGGTCTGTAGTTTTACAGGGGGTGGTTCTAAGAACTAGCGGCATACCTTCCTTTGAAATCACTAAAGAAGTAGTAGGTGTGATAACACCTTCTCCTCTACTTTCTCCTGTTCATGTTGACCTTGCCGTCTGGCTCAGTGCCTATTATGTTGCGCCGCTTTTTGATTCGTTGGCGTTGATGTTGCCACCTGGTTTTGAGCAGCGGCTGGTTACTGTATTCCGTTTGTCCCCAAGTTTAGGAGACTTGTCCCAGCTTAATGAAGAACAGAGGCAAGTAGTTAGTTTTATTGAGGAGAATGGCAAGGCAAGCTCAGTCGAGCTAAAGCGAAAACTGGGGGAGCGGAGGGCCGAGCTGACTATTCGGCAATTGCTGCAACGTGGGCTAATCGTGAAAACTCAGCAACTTGGGGAGGTTAGAGTAAAGCCAAAGTTCGTTCGTTATCTAAAACTGCGGGCTGAGCTGGACACCGCCGAGGCAGAAATGGTCAGGCTGAAAGAGCACAGGGCTTACAAGCAGGCGGCGGTCATAGAGTTTCTGCTCAAACGAGCTCAGCCTGTGCCTCTATCTGACTTGAGGAGCACAACAGCTTGCACAGGAGCTGTGCTCAATTCTCTCGAGAAACGGGGATTGCTAACAATTGTGGATGTGCCGGTCAGGCGCGATCCCTTAAAAGGTTTCAGGGTAGCTGCAATACCATCTCCTGTGCTTACTCTTTCACAAGAAGCAGCTTGGCAGCAGATCAGCGTCGGGTTGAGACAAAAAGGTCGAGCAGAGCCGCCTATTTTTTTATTGCATGGCGTTACCGGGAGCGGCAAGACAGAGATATACCTTCGAGCGTTGGCGGAAGTGGTGAGGCAAGGAAAGAGAGGCATATGTCTTGTGCCTGAGATATCTCTGACTCCGCAGACTATCGAACGCTTTGCTGCTCGTTTTCCAGGTCTAGTGGCTGTGCTTCACAGCGAGCTATCCTTGGGTGAGCAGTACGATGAATGGTATAGGATTAAGGAAGGCAACTGTGCTGTGGTAATTGGCCCCAGGAGTGCTCTATTTGCGCCGCAGCCTGATCTTGGCTTAATTATCATTGACGAGGAGCACGAGTGGACATATAAGCAATCGGATAAGTCACCGAGGTATCATGCCAGGGAAGCAGCTATCCGTCTGGCTGAGCTTAGTGGTGCTGCCGTAATCTTGGGTAGTGCTACTCCTGATGTTGTGACCTATTATCGGGGCAAGCAAGGTATCTATCAAGTTATCGAGCTGAAGGAGAGAGTTACTCCGGGTGGGATAGCGTCTCTGCCCGAGGTTGAGATTGTTGATATGCGAGAAGAGCTTAAGGCCGGAAACCGGAGTCTATTCAGTCGTTCTCTTCGTGAGTTGATACAGGAAACTTTGACTAGGAGGGAGCAGGTAATTTTATTTCTCAACAGACGTGGTACAGCAACGCTTGTAGAGTGTCGGGGGTGTGGCTTTATGTTGAGCTGCAAACATTGCTCGGTTTCCCTTGTTTATCATGCCGCTTTGAAAAAATTGGTTTGCCATCATTGCCGCTACACATCTCAGTTGCCCGCGTTTTGCCCGAGTTGTCACAGCGGGCAGTTAAGGTTCCTCGGGGTGGGCACGCAAAAGGTGGAAGAGGAGGTCGAAAGCCTATTTCCTGAGGCACGAATTTTGCGATGGGATAAAGACATAACCCCTGGCCATAAAGCCTACAGGGAACTTTTGGATAAGTTTCGGAATCACCAGGCTGATATTCTCATTGGAACTCAGATGGTGGCTAAGGGATTAGACTTGCCTCAAGTAACGTTGACCGGAGTAGTCAATGCTGACACGGGACTTAATATCCCGGATTTTCGGGCTGGTGAACGCACATTCCAACTGTTGTGTCAAGTGGCTGGTAGAGCTGGACGTGGTTTGGTAGCGGGGAAAGTAGTTATCCAGACTTACAGCCCTAGGTATTACGCTGTCCGTGCTGCAGCCAACCATGACTACGAGGCCTTCTATGCCCAGGAAATAGAATACCGCCGACAGTTAGTTTACCCTCCTTTCAGCCGATTGGCTCGCTTGTTATTTAGCCATACTAATGCTGGTGTTTGTCAAAGAGAAGCAGAGAAGATGTGCCGGTCTATCATCAATGAAAGGAATAGGCGTGGGATTCCAGACCTGCGAGTGATTGGGCCGGCCCCTGCCTTCATATCAAGATTGCGGGGTCACTATCAATGGCAGATATTAATTTGCGGTACTGCTCCTGTTGAGATTTTGGGTGACATGGCTTTTCCGCAAGGCTGGATTTTGGACATAGACCCAGTTGGTGTGGTTTAATGAACTTCCGATGGCAATTCGTCCAATTTGTATGATTCCTGACCCTGTGCTCAGGCAAAAAGCTAAGAGGGTTACCAGTATTGACGGTTCCATCCAACATCTGGTTGATGACATGATAGAGACAATGCGGGCAGTTTCTGGTGTCGGTTTAGCCGCAACTCAGGTAGGTGTGCCGCTACGAGTAGCAGTAATTGAGCTACCAGGGGAAGACGTGATCACGATTATTAACCCGGCAATTATAGAGAGACATGGTGAGCGCATTATCACTGAGGCTTGCCTGAGCGTGCCTGGCTATCAGGGGGAACTTAAACGTTCAGTATTTGTGAAAGTGAAGGCAAAGGACAGATATGGGAGGGTTTTTCGTGTTAAGGGGGAGGAGTTATTGGCTCAGGCATTAGAACACGAGATTGACCATCTGGATGGTGTTCTGTATATCGACCGCTTGGAAAGCCCAGAGAAGTTGTGGAGGCTGATGCCCGAAACAAGCGAAGAGAAAGGCTAGACGCTGACCCTCGTTAATTTATCCAGTCCAGTCCATCTCAACAACGAACCTGCCGGTTAAACCTTCCAATTCCACATTGTAGAATCCGGCTGCGTCCTTTACAACGTTGAATGCTACTCTTTGGCTTACTCCGGGACCCAGGGTGACCTCTTGAATGCTTTCGGCTACTCCTTTCAGTTTTAGAACCAAGCTGTAGCTGCCTGTGATCTCGCCAGTATTTGTTACTACAGCGCTGATAGTGATATATTCTCCTTGTCTGACGCGGTCGGGCGCGATCTCTAAATTAGTCACGGAGAAATTTGCTGGCACTAGAGCAATCGATGTAAAAGTGCCTGCCAAGCCGTCTACCTCGACATAATACGTTCCCGGCTCGTCTTTTGTTACTGTAAAGACGGCATGCTGGCTGGTTCCTGGCGGCATGTCAATCTCGGTAATTCCTTCGACCACGCCATCGATGCGCAGTACCACACTGTATCTGCCATGTTCAGCTCCGTTGTTGGCTACTATGACGCTTATAGTTACTGGGTCTCCCTGTTTCACCTGGGTTGGCGTGATAGTCAGGTTTCGCAGGTTGAATATTGGTCTGCCTGCACCGGGTGGACGTGGAGGAGCCATTGGACCTGGCATGGGGAAAGGCGAAGGTGCATGCATGGGTGGGTGTCCGGTTGCTGGAGTGGGTGGTTGCACACCTGGTTGCATGCGTGGTGGGAGTGGCATTTGCTGAGGCCCCTGCATTGGCGTTTGCATGGGTGCCTGCATTGGTGCTGCCATGGTTCCCGGCATGGTATGCTGGTCAACTCCCGGAAAGGGCGTTGTGGTTGGGAATGGGGATGGTGGTGGGAATGCAGTTTTGCCGCCCCCCTTAGTTTTAGCTGTCTTACCCCCCTTGGGTTGTTTCTTGCCTGGCGGCATGACGAGCATTACTATGACTAAGAGGATTAGCACGCCTACAATGGCCCCAACGATTATCCACAGGTATGGCGGAAACATACCACCGAAGGAACTCTGCACGGTGAAGAAATCTGTAGCACCATCAAGCTCCACGATTTGGTCGCCTGTATTTTCAGCGGTGACGGTAAAGCTCACTGTCTGGCTTTTCCCGGCTGCCAGTGTTATTTCCTTGCTTTCTTTTATCTCATCGTTTATCTTCAGGGTGAGATTGTAGGTGCCATCTTGATTTCCGTTGTTGGTGATGGTAGCGGTAATGGTTACAGGCTCTCCTACCTTCACGGATTGCGAACTGAGCCTCAGTTCGCTGACCTGGAATTCAGCCTGGGCGGCCACTAGATTTGTGATGATTAGGCAAATGGCCAGCGCTGGTGCCAGCAATAACAGCCAGAGCGGTCTTTTCATACTATTCTCCTGCTGAGCCGTTAAATTGTAACTTGTAATAATGTACGCCAAAATCCACTGTAAATCAATAGCTTGGTGGGGGTTGCTGAGGTTATTTGCCAGTTCGGCGTGGCAAGTTTAGTGATGGCCAGTTAGGATGCGGGTTCACGACGGCGCGTGTCTTTGCTGTAGCTGTAAAGGGAAGAAAACGGAAAAGGCATTGTTTTTGTTCCCCCCCTTTTTTGCCTGGATAACACCACCATGTAGTTCTACAAAGTATTTGCACAGCACAAAATTCAGGTTTTCATCGCAGGTGCTGCTAGTGTCATCGCGCCTTGGCTCATGGAAGAGGTGGCATATACCGCATTGCTCCTCTGGTAGTGTTGCAGGCTTGCCATAGTGGATATCGATGAGCACAAAATCTTCTTGTTGGTTAGCTGATATGGATATGTGTTCTCCGGCTGGTGTGTTTTGCGATGCGTAGGACAGGAGATTGAGCAGGATCTGTTCCAGGCGCAGAGAATCAGCGCGTATGGGTGGTAGTTCTGGGGCTAAGTTTGTGACTAACGTTTGTCTCTTACCATGAATTGCTGGCATCAGGTGTTCTGTGACAGCACATATAATGGGGGGCAGGTGCAGCAATTCCAGTTCTAATTGGGTATCTGGTGCCTCAGCCTTGATTAGCTCAATGAACTTTCCCAGTTTGGCTTCGGTATCATGGTTCGTCGCATTCATTATTACAGTCCAAAGTTAGCAGGTGGCTTCCGGATATGTCAATACTTTGGCGGTGGCGCTGGTGTCAATTTTGTATTGGATTTTGGCTCTTGGGACTAAAGTCTCAATCGGATTATTACTAATGACTTAGTACTTGCTAGGACTAAATTACCAACCGGTTTTTACCCATAACCGCTTTCCATCGGTAATGAATTCAATGGTTCCGTTTTTTGCAGTCGTGTAAACGCGATTTTCTCCGAGTTGTTTGATGAGTCTTCCGGTTACTTCGGGATTTGGAATGTTAAGTCTGTTGCTACTGCCTACCGAGATGGCTGCGACCTCTGGATTGACTACGGCTAGGAATCCGCTTGAGGTGGACGTTTTGCTTCCATGGTGGGCGACTTTCAATACTGTGCTCT
>VGOF01000113.1 GCA_016875975.1 Chloroflexota bacterium
GAGGGCGACGAGGTCACCGGCTTAGCTATTCTGAAGCGAGCGCTTGATGAACCGCTACGTTGGATAGCCATAAATGCTGGCGAGGAGGGCTCGGTTGTGGTGGACAAGGTGAAAAGAAGCAAGAAAGGCGTTGGTTTTGATGCTGTAAAGATGGACTATGGCGATATGGTGGCCCGGGGTATCATTGACCCACTTAAGGTTACCAGAACCGCGTTAGAGAACGCTTCCAGTATCGCTAACATGATTCTGACTACTGAGTCTCTGGTGTCCGATATACCTGAGAAGGAAAAGGCACCAGCAACGCCACCGATGCCGGAATACTAATTTAGCGTTAATGAATCGTGGTGGAGAGAGCCGCCTCACAGGCGGCTCTCTTTTTCTGGTAAATCGGTTCTAGAGTTTGAGCAACCTGGCTATTGGTTCTTGTTTTTTGACAGGGCCTACAACTGCCAGGTTGAGCTTTTCTTCGACCAGAACTTGGCTGGCAACTCGTTTTAAGTCATCTGTAGTAATGGCCTCGATTATTGCTATGATGTTATCGATGGTCAGTATTTGATTGGTGAGTATTGTCTGTGCCCCAAACCAGGCAGCGACGTTACGACTATTCTCTAAACCCAGGAGCAGCCGCCCCTTGGCCATCTCCTTGGCCTTCTTAAGCTCATTCTGGCCTATACTTTCTTTAAGCTGTGCTACCTGGCAGAGTATAGCCTTTAGTGCTTCTTCCAGGCGTTGGATGTCGACACCAGCGTGGATTATCACTGCCCCAGTATCTGTGAGGTGATCGGTGTAGCTGTGGATGTCGTAGGCCAGCCCTTGCCTCTCTCTGATTTCTGTGAATAGTCGGCTGCTCATTCCCTCACCTAGAACGATGCTCATCAGGTCAAGGGCGAAGCGGTCTGGGTGGAAAAGAGACAACCCTGGAATGCCCAGGCATAAGTGGACCTGCTCCGTATCACGGAATTCTATGTTGAGCTTGGCTGCTTTCTGATTGTCTTTGCTGGGGAGGGCTGTGGACACGTTATGCGGTTTCCATTTTCCCAAGGACTTGTGAATGGCGTCTGTTACATGCCCATCCTCAATTTGCCCAGCTATGCTGACTACGGTGTTGTTAGGCGTATAACGACTGGCGAAGAAGTCAAGCATTTGCCGGCGAGTTATGGTGCCCACTGTCTCTTTGCTGCCGGCAATATCGCGTCCCAATGGTTGCCCCGGCCATAGTAGTTCATCAATGAGCATATCTACTCGTTGGCGTGGTGAATCGAGGCTCATGTTTATTTCCTCGGTGATCACCTGGCGTTCGCGGTCTATGTCTTTGGCGTCGAAACGCGGATTGAGCAGCAGGTCGACGAGGACATCAAGCGCCAAGTCAAAATGCTGGCTGGCTACTCTGCACCAGAAAGTAGTTATCTCTTTGTCAGTACCGCCGTTGATTATGCCTCCGACGCCTTCGATAGCTTCACTGATCTCTTTTGAAGTACGCCGTTTTTGTGTGCCTTTGAAGCAGAGATGCTCGATGAAATGAGAGACGCCGGCCTCAGAATCGGACTCATAGCGTGCTCCGGCCCCTATGTAAAAGATTATTGCGGCAGAGCGGGTCTGGGGCATATTGCAAGTGATAAGGCGTAACCCGTTGTCTAGTTTTATTTGGTTATACATTCCTTAGCATTTTACCTGTCGACGGGTTGGTGGTCAATTCATTGATTTGTTTTCGTTGACGTTTTCCTGTTTCATTGCTATACTTTGACTTCGATTCCACGATTGAAAAGGAGTGTTCAGGATGAAGATATCCACTGCCAAAGTTACGTTTATGGATGTTGCTGTTCCTAAGCCTGGTCTTCTTTGGGATGTGGGGCTGGCGGTTGGTTTTGCTTGTCTTACCGCTTTATGTGCGCAGATAAGCTTCTGGCTGGGAGTCGTTCCTATCACAGGGCAGACCTTTGGTGTCCTATTGTCAGGTGCTCTTTTGGGCAGTCGACGGGGTGCCCTGAGCCAGCTTACCTATTTGGCAGTGGGTGCTACGGGGATTCCGTACTGGTTTGCGTTGGGTGGAACGGTGGGTGTCGCTCGTCTTGTGGGGCCGACAGGAGGCTATTTGATAGGTTTTGTAGCGGCTGCCTTTGTTGTCGGCTGGCTGGCTGAGAGAGGTTGGGATAAGCGTGTATGGACTGCAACTATAGCCATGCTCGCCGGCAGTGTTGCTATGTACGTCTTTGGCCTGACCTGGCTGAGCCGGTTTGTCCCTGAAGGCACAGTCCTGCAAACAGGGCTTTACCCCTTCGTTGTTGGTGATTTTATCAAGATAGTTGCTGCCGCCTTAGCCGTCCCTTCCGGCTGGCTGCTTCTGAGACGGCTGAAAGGCTACTAGGGGGAAGGCTCTGCTTGTGGCATGAGCTTTCGTTGAGGTCATCACTTTGGACATTAATTGGCTAGGGCATTCTTGTTTCCGCATCAAGGGTAAAGAGGCTGTCCTTGTTACAGACCCTTGCCATCCTAGCATCGGATATGCGCTAGGCAAATTGCAGGCCGATATTGTCACTGTCAGTCATTTTCATCCAGGGCATTCCTATACTGAAGCTATTTCCAATGACTTCAAGGTTGTCAACAGTCCCGGAGAATACGAGCTCAAGGGCATTTTCATCACTGGCATGACGACCTTTCATGACTCGGAGAAGGGGTGCAAGCTGGGCAAGAATACCGTCTACCTGATTGAGTGTGATAGCATGACCCTGTGCCATCTGGGAGACCTCGGCCATCTGCCGGATTCTGACCTTATGGAGGCCTTGGGGGAAATCGACGTGCTTTTCTTGCCTGTTGGCGGCGTTACTACCATAGGCGGCGCAACGGCTGCCGAGATAGTGAGAGGTCTATCTCCTAAGGTGGTGATTCCGATGCATTACAGGACATCAGTGCTAGTTGGGGAATTGGAGCCAGCGGACAAATTCTTGAAAGAACTTGGCCTGAAGGAAATAGTCTCTCAGCCTAAACTCTCGGTTAACAGAGCAAACCTACCTCCTACAACCCAGGTAGTAGTCTTAGATTATCCTCACAAGTAACCTGCTGCTTGTATTCAGATTTGGGGTTGAGAGGAAGGAAGGGTGATTCTTGAGTTTCTCGGCGAGTTGGAGTTCCAGGTATGACCGTAGCTAAGAGGCTCTACGAACTACAGCAGATTGACCTCGATATCCAGGCAAAGCAAGAGGCTTTGGGTGAGATCGGCCGT
Source organism: Chloroflexota bacterium (assembly GCA_016875975.1). Lineage (GTDB taxonomy): Bacteria > Chloroflexota > Dehalococcoidia > GIF9 > UBA5629 > VGOF01. The sequence continues at coordinate 3,221 of VGOF01000113.1, forward strand.
CAACTGGGTGAGAGTGCATCTTTGAATGAAGCGAGGCTTCAGCTTATTGCTGCAGAAGAACATCTGGCGGCATTGACAAAGCAGCAACGCGAGGTGGAATGGGAGCTGGATGACTTTGGAAACAATGTTAAGCAGCTAAGCGAAAAGCTGTATGCTGGGAAGATAAAGAACCCCAAGGAATTGCTTGGACTGGAGCATGAGGTTGGGACATTGAGGTCCATGTTGAAACAGAGGGAAGACAAATTGCTGGATTTGATGTCTGAAGTTGAGGCGACACAGCACAGAGTGAGGCATGAAAAGGAGTATTTACAGAAGCTGGAATTGGAATGGCGGCAGGAACAGAAGATTTTAGCTCAGAGACAAGCCGAGATCTCTGGACAGCTTACTGGCCTGCAGCAAGGGCGCCAGGCTTTGGCTTCTATCATTGCTTCGGAAGCTCTCGGAATTTATGAGGGGATGAAATCGCGGAAGGCTCAAGTAGTGGTGAGAGTGGAGCAAGGCATGTGTCAGGGCTGCAGGCTGACTTTGCCTATGAGCGAATGGCAACGTGCGAAGGCTGGGAACTTGGTACAGTGCAGTAGCTGCGGCAGGATATTATATTTGGGATAAGCCTTCTGATATCGTGCGACATTGGTGAGTCCAATTTGACGGATTCGAGGTTGGGTAGTAAAGTTGAATTGGGCCAAGTAGACCGGGTGGTCGCTCCGGTTCCGTGTTGTGAACCGGGGAGGAAAGTCCGAGCTCTGCCAGGCAGGGTGCTGGGTAATTCCCAGGAGGGGTGACTCTACGGAAAGTGCCACAGAAACACACCGCCCTTCACAAGAAGGGTAAGGGTGAAATGGTGAGGTAAGAGCTTACCAGCGGCTGGGTGACCAGTCGGCTGGGCAAACCCCACCCAGAGCAAGACCAAATAGGGGGTAAAGGGACGCCTGGCCCTAGCCCCGGGTTGGTCGCTTGACCTTGATGGCAACATCAAGGCTAGATGGATGGCCACCGCCCCGACTCTATCGGGGTACAGAACTCGGCTTATAGGTCTACTTGGCCCGTCACTAAATTTCCCGCTTTCAGCTTAAGCTGTTACAATATTTAGCACTTTGACTTCTAGCCCGGAGGGGGAAATGACATTTATACAGGCTGAGGTCACGGAAACTCTCGGCTGGTGGAGAGAGCCATCCAGGTGGTGGGATGGCGAACCCATCCGCTTGTTACTCCGTGTTGCCGCCATCCATAAATCCCCATGTGTCTATGAACTCTGCAAATCCGGCAAATCCTGGTCTCTCTCCCGCAACCTCGATTAGTTAGAAGGATATTTTTACTTTTGTTCTTGTATATAGTATTGCGCTAGCTGTCCCATAAGTGTATATTATGCTCTAGAATCCAGCAGCCGAGTTTTACACTTTAAGTGATAGTGCATGAATAATAGGATTCTTTTTAACCTTTTTCTTTCGCTACTGCTTATTCTTTTCCTTCTTGCTTCTTCCATTGCCATCAAACCACCAACTCCCGTTAGTGCTGCCTCGACAATCTATGTCCCTGACAACTATCCAACAATTCAGGCCGCTGTGAATGCAGCCAGCCCAGGGGATACGATAATTGTTAAAAGCGGGACTTATACTGAGAATGCGGATGTGAACAAATCGTATTTAACTATTCAATCGATGAATGGGGCGGAGGTAACGATTGTTCAAGCTGCAAATCCAAATGACAATGTATTTGATGTTAGGGCAAATTATATTTGTATAAAAGGATTAACAATTAAAGATGCGGGATTATTCGGATCTGGAATATATATTGAGAGTGGCAATCATTGTCTTATTTCTGACAATCGATTGTTAAATAATTGGTGTGGTATTTTTACACAGTTTGTTGAAGACTGTACGATAACGGGTAATATAGCAAATTCTAACAAAAATATGGGTATTCTTTTAAGCTCTTCAGTCGATAACATAATTAATGGTAATACTGCAACTTTAAATACCAATTATGGAATTTACTTGTCGCGTTCAATGAATAATGAAGTTGCTAGCAATATTCTGAATTCAAATGGTTCTGGTGGTGTTGAATTGGACGGTTCATCGGGAAACAATGTGAAGATTAATGTTATTCAGTCGCACAATTATTGGGGTATCCTACTCTGGGATGGTAGTAATAATAATACGATCATGATTGTATGTAGTCAGCGAAAGTAAGACAAACAAGCCTTCCAAGAAACCGACACTTTAGAGGCCATTGCTCATCTTCCTTGCGGTT
>VGOF01000114.1 GCA_016875975.1 Chloroflexota bacterium
CAGGCGTCAAGGTGGGTATTCTTGGCATTGAAGAGACCTGCTGTGGCGAACCAGCCAGACGATTGGGCAACGAGTATTTATTCCAGATGCAGGCCACCAAGAACATCGAGTTGCTTAAGAACTATAACGCCAAGAGAATCGTGGCCACCTGTCCTCATTGCTTCAACACATTGAAGAATGAGTATCCTCAATTCGGGGGCGAATTTGAGGTGGTGCACCATACTGAGATTATTGTCCAGTTGCTCAAAGAACACAAAATCAGGCCAAGCTGCATGAACGGGGAGAAACTGGTATATCATGATTCCTGTTACTTGGGAAGGCATAACGATATTTATGAGCAGCCAAGAGACATTCTGCGTAGCATATCGTCCAAGAAGCTGTTGGAGATGGGCAGGTCTCGGGATAGCGGTTTCTGCTGTGGTGGTGGTGGTGGACGCTATTGGATGGAAGAGAAGGTGGGCAAGCGAATAAGCGAGATGCGTATCGAGCAAGTAATGGAGACTGGCACCAATGTGGTGGCGACAGCCTGTCCTTACTGCCTTCAGATGTTTGTAGATGCCATAAAGGCCAAGGGCGCTGAGGAGACGCTCAAGGTGCTGGATGTTGCCGAATTGCTGGCGACGCAATTAGAAAGTGGGAGGTAAACTCTAATGTGGGATGCATCGAAGTGCAATCTTTGTGGTGATTGTCTGGTCAAGTGTCTATATTTGGACTATGACAAGGAGCGTGCTGTTAAGGAGGTCACATTGCTCATGGAGGGGAAAGAAGCCCCTATCCTGAGCAAATGCACTACTTGCTGCGCTTGCCGGGAATACTGTCCCACTGGTGCTGACCCGTTCGACCTGATCAACAAGATGCAGGAGAAGTTCAATGCTTTTCCGGTAGGTCCATCTGGTACTGCCTGGATTGACCTGGCGAGCCAGGTACCCAATCAGGTTGTTCCCGGCGACCCTGGCAAGCCGGTGTTGTCACTTTGTGTCATGGAGAACCAGTTGCCGGAAGATTGCATAAGTGGCCAGATGTTTGATGGCTTGACTTTTGCCAGGGGTGGTGATTATTTCTGCTACATTGGTTACGTGCATGCAGGGAAAGAGAGTCCGATTGCGCAGAATGCTCAGAGATTTATTGATAACATAGCTGGGCTGGGCAAGGAGATTATTTTCCTGCATGATGATTGCTATGCCATGGTGGATGCCAAGGTAAAGGATTACGGCATCAAGGTGCCCTTTAAGTATATGCACATACTGGAATATATGCGCAATTATTTAAGGGACAACCGCAGCAAGATTAAGAAGCTAGGTAAAAAGGTGGCCTACCAGCGTCCGTGCGCTTCGCGGTATACGCCTGAGAAAGATTGCTTTGTGGATGAGATATTTGAGCTGATTGGTGTGGAGAGACCCAAGAGAAAATACGAGCGGGAGGCTGCTCTATGTTGTACCGGGGCCATAATTCGTGTGTTTCCCGAGCTGGCTCAGGAAGTGCAGGCTAAGAATGTTGATGATGCCATTGCTTGCGGTGCTGATGCTTTGGTTACGCTTTGTCCCATGTGTGACCGTGTCTTACGCCGTCCTACAACTGCCCGCAACTTTCCGAAGGTTTACATAACCGACCTCTGCCGCATGGCGCTGGGGGAGAGGGAATTCCCCAAGTAGCCTGCTGGCGTAGCAGAGCTAACTTGAGAGCATATCTCGTCTGCGGTGGGTGCTGGTGAGGTAGCGGATGATGCCGCGGAATACCTTCCAGTCGATGATGATGTGGGCTAGTGTTATGATTATGGTGGCTATGGCTATCCAGAAGTGAACGTCACCCCATTCGTGCTTGGTCAGGCCAAAGAGTAGCTCGATTTGGCCTGACCGTCGTCCCGTGGGCGCTAGCCATAGCACTAATCCGCTTAAGGATAGTAAGCTCCAGGATGTGATTAGCGTTATAGCTATGATAGCCCGGGCATAGAGTTTGACCTTGATTTCACGTTTTCGGCGCATGCTGCTCTCCTCGTTCTGATGTGCTGGTTCATATTAGGCTGGTTGCTGGGAAAGGTCAAGGCGGAGCTGTGTTTCCCTAGGACTTTCAGTCGCTCGTCGGTAGTCTCATAGTTGAGGATAGGCTGTGGGATTGCTTCACTACGTTCGCAATGACGAAGTAGGGCTGTTGTCGCTTGTCTCTTTGAGCTACGCTGTCTACGATTGACAGGTCAGGGGGTGGTAAGTATACTAGCATTTTCAGTGCTTCTTGCTAGGACTTCGTTATTTATATGCGTTGGAACTAACCTGAAGGGAGATGGCAGCTATGGAATACACCCAGATACTGTATGAGGTTTCCGATAGGATTCTGACTATAACGCTCAATAGGCCAGAGAAGATGAATGCCTTCACGCATGTCATGTGCAAGGAGGTAATAGATGCGTTACACCGGGCCGATGATGATGACGATGTTAGAGTAATTATCATAACAGGGGCAGGGAATGCTTTTTGTGCCGGTACCGACCTGGAATCGGCAGGGGGGCAAGGCAGAGGCAAGACGCAGTTGCCCGAAGGGTTTGACCCTGAGCGGGATATTGCGGGGATGGTTACATTGACTATGTATGATTTGAAGAAACCGGTAATAGCGGCTTTTAACGGTGTGGCTGTTGGTGTTGGACTTACTATGACGCTTGCTGCTGATATTCGGATAGCATCAGAAAATGCCAGGTTTGGCCTGGTGTTTACCAGGCGGGCCTTCGTTTCTGAAGGCGCCAGCAACTGGTTTTTGCCGCGCATCGTGGGTATGGGCAAGGCTGCCGAGTGGATTCTCACGGGCAGAGTATTTGGAGTCCAGGAGGCGCTGGCTGCCCGATTGGTCACCGAGGTGCTGCCACCTGATGGCCTGGTACCGAGAGCACGGGAGCTGGCCAATGAGATAGTCCAGAACACCTCGCCCGTGTCTGTGGCTCTGTGCCGACAGCTTCTGTGGAAGATGGTGGGCACTGACCATCCCATGGAGGCGCACAAGATGGAGTCCAAGACGCTTTCCTGGATGACCAAGAATCCGGACGTTATCGAGGGGGTGATGTCGTTCCTGGAGAAGCGGAAGCCCAACTTCCCGATGAAGCCCAGTAGGGACATGCCCGATTTCTACCCCTGGTGGACGGACCGGCCATTCAGGACATGAGATTCAGCTAGCCTGTTTCCCAGTTGGTGCTATGGTTGACCTGTTCTAAAGCCCCATCTCCACGGCTATCAGCTCTTTGTGCATATCAACATTGCCTGCGGCAAACTCGGCTGCCCTGACGCGTCGGTAGTAGAGGCCTATATCGTGGTCATAGGTGAAGCCGATTGCGCCGTGAGCGGTGATGCCGTCGATGCAGATATTCTGGTAGGCTTCGCTGGCCTTGGCTTTGGCTATTGAAATCTGTAGCTGGGAAGGTTCGCCATCGGCGATACTGCAAGCGGCCTGATATAGCAGGTACTGGATAGCTTCTACATCTATGAGCATATCAGCCAGTTTATGTTGTACAGCCTGGAAGGTGCCGATGGGCCGGTCGAACTGGACTCGCTCCTTGGCATAGGCACTGGTCATATCGAGCACCGCCTGGCAAGCGCCTGAGATTTCGGCACATTTCAACACTGCTGCCCTTTGCAAGATGAAATTGACAATTTCCCATCCCTTGTTGAGTGCTCCCAGGATATTTGTTTTGGGTACCTTGACCTTGTTGAAGACAACCTGAAACTGCCTATCGCCAGCCATGGTAGGGATACTCTCTATTTTAAGGCCGGGAGCTTTGGAGTCCACAATGAAGAGGGTGATACCATCTTCAGGGTTCTTGGACTCGGCAGTTCGGGCTACGACGAGCAGATAGTTGGCAATGTGTGCATCGGCAACGAAAAGTTTTTCTCCATTGAGAATGTAGCTGCCGCCTTCAGCCGTAGCACTGAGGCTCAGGTCAGATGGCTTGTAGCTGGCCGATTGCTCAGTGAAGGCGAGCGTCCAAATAGTCTTGCCACTAGCTATTTGGGGTAGGTATTGCATCTTTTGTTCCTTGTTGCCGAATTGGAGGATGGGTAGTGCGCAGAGGGCAACGGTGGGGAAGAAGGGGCCTGGTGTTATGTTTCTGCCCATTTCTTCCATGAGGACAGCCAGGTCGATAAAGCTGGCTTCAGTGCCGCCGTATTCCTCAGGGAAGACGAGGCCTTGCCAGCCCAGTTCTGCCATGTTATTCCACATTTGGGGGCTGTATCCCAGTTCGTCCTTGTCTAGCTCTCTAACTTTAGCCTTAGGACATTCCTTGGTGAGGAAGTCCCGGGCCATGGTGCGGAGCATTTCCTGCTGTTCTGAGAAACCGAAGTCCATTCTAACCTCCTGCGAGCCTCTAGTATGATTTGGGTAAGCCCAGCTTGAATTGGGCTATGATGCTTTTTTCGACCTCGCCAGTACCAGCGGCGATCATGTTGCCGGGGAAGCCAAGGTAGGCGCCCTGAATCCTTCCTCTTACTCTGGCCAATTTAGAGTCGGGGTCAAGTTGCGAATATGCGCCTAGAATATCAGCGGCAGAGGTGGCGAATCTTCGCATTATTTCATCGCCGGTAAGCTTGTTTCTGGAAGCTTCGTAGACAGGTATTGCCCCTTGCGTTAGTCTCCAGGTGAACTGGAATGCAAACATCTTTATCGTTTCTACATCAATGGCCATCTCGGCCAGCTTCTGGCGGACAATGGGATGTTGGCACAGGCGTTTGCCTTCATAGGTAGTCTCTTTGCAGTATTGAGCCAGGTCTTCCACCATTCTCTTGAAGCCGCCGGCTATGATTGGGCCGACACTTCGCCTTTCGAAGGCCAGGGCTTGCATCAGATGATACCAGCCCCGGTTCTCTTCACCCACCAGATTTTCAGCAGGCACCTTGACATTGTCGAAGAAGACCTCGTTGAAGTGATGGCGGCTGTAGTAGTTGGGGAGGGGGCGTATGGTTATGCCCGGGCTTTTCATGTCCACGATGAATAAGCTGAGACCGCGGTGCTTCTTGGGGGCATTGGGGTCGGTCCTGGCCATTAACCAGCACCATCTGGAGTTGTGGGCAAAGCTGGTCCAGACCTTCTGGCCGTTGATGATATAGTGGTCTCCTTGCTTTACAGCCCTAGTCTGGAGACTGGCCAGGTCAGAGCCAGCGTTAGGCTCGCTGTAGCCGGTGCACCAGTAGCCGTCCCTATCGCCTGAAGCTATCATCGGCAGGTATTTCCTCTTTTGCTGCTCTGTGCCGAGCATTATGAGGACAGGGCCGACCCACTGTATGCCGCTGATGCCCATCCAGGCTCCGGGGATACCCCAGTAGGATACTTCCATCTCGTAGACTGTTTGTTCCAAGTGCGAGGCATCCTGACCGCCGTATTCCTTGGGCCAGCTCATCACCAGCCAGCCTTTCCGGGCCAGTTTCTTGGACATGGAGACTTCGA
>VGOF01000115.1 GCA_016875975.1 Chloroflexota bacterium
TGGAGCTGGGTGTCGCCAAGAGCATGGATGTCATCGATACCGCCATGGTTAATGGCGGCGGTTCAGCCATAGGCCCATTCCAGATGGCTAAGATGATAGGCTACGAAAAGATAGTTAAGAGATTGGAAGAGCTGGCCAAGGAATTCAACACCGATGTATTCAAGCCTACCAAGACGTTGGTCAAACTGAGCCAGGAAAAGTAAGGGCCTCTAAATCTCACAATCCATATTGCCATCATAAAAAGCGCTCCAGACCATTTAGAGATATCGAGAAGGAGGGCTCCTATGGTTATTGCCACCAAAACCTGCAATGACCTGGTGAACGAAGTCATCGACCAAGGGCTATGCACACTCTGCGGCGCCTGCACCGACATCTGCCCTTACCTCACTCACTACAAGGGCAAGACCGCTCTCCTTGATAGGTGCTCAGAGAGAGGGGCCGAGTGCTATTAGCACTATCTCGGGCAAAGAACTATTAAAAGCCGCAATCCAGGATATATTCCCAAAAGAAGTAGAAGATAATCTCATAGCCCTGAGTAAATGAATAGCACTGACAACTCAGTAAAGAACACCCAGGTCGGGAGCTACGACAAGTAAACAAGGGCTGGCTCTACACAGAAAAAGGAGGAGATTCCCATGGCGAACTTGACTACTGCTCTCAGGCAAACATCTCTACTACTGGCAATTTCCATCTTGATAAGCATCAATACGAGCTGTAGCCAGCCCCCTCAACAACCACCAACCACCACTGGTGCAGAAGTTATCCGCCAACACCGAGACGAGTTCATCGGCTCACCCCGCATAGAACAGATTTCGGAGCATGTCTGGACGGCGCTCGGCTTCGGCCTCGCCGCCACCTCACTCATCCACACCCCACAGGGAAACATAATCGTCGATTGCTCCATCTGCCCCGCAGAAGCCAGAGCAGTGAAGAAAGCCCTTTCAGAAAAAGCACCCCCCGGACCGGTCACAACGATTATCTACACACATTCCCACATCGACCACATCGGCGGAGCCAAGGTATGGAAGGAAGAAGACACCGAAATCTGGGCCACAGACCCATTCATTGAGCATTTCTTCAAACAGTACGGACTATTCGCCCCTGCAGAGACCAGGCGTGGCTGGCGACAGATGGGCTATCATGTCTCCAGAGAAGCCCTCCCCTGCTCTTCCATTGGCCCCATACTGGAGTTCTATACCATAGAAGACATGGCTGAGGTGGGGGTTGTCATGCCTACAAATTTTTTTTCCGGAAACAAATCACTGGATATCGGCGGCTTGAAGATCGAAATGCACGAAGCCCACGGGGAAACTCATGATACACTATTTGTCTGGATTCCAGAAGACAAGACACTGCTCGCCGCCGATAATTTCTACCACACGTTTCCTAACCTCTACACCATCCGAGGCACCAGCCCCCGCCCGGTTGATGATTGGATCAAGAGCATAGACGCCATGCGGCGGCTGGAGCCGGAACATCTTGTCCCGGGCCACACCAATCCTATACACGGCAAGGAGAAAATCGCCGAGGTCTTGACCAACTACCGCGATACTATCCAATGGGTCCGAGACGAAGTGGTGAGAAGAGCAAACCGCGGAGAGGACATAGACACCATCGCCGAAACCATAAAGCTACCCCCACATCTAGCCGACCTGCCATATCTACGTGAGTGGTACGGACAGGTTGACTGGTCTGCCCGTGCTATTTACACCAACTCGCTAGGCTGGTTCGACGGCAGGCCAGACAAGCTCTACCCCATGAACCATAACGAGGCCGCCAAGAGGGAAATTACACTAATGGGCGGTCCCGAGAAGGTGCTGGAATTAGCCAACCAAGCTCTGAAAGAAAACGATGCTCGCTGGGCAATTCACCTGCTGGCCAAGCTCGAAGATAGTGGCCTGGCCAGCGATAAGCTGGCTAAAACAGTATCGGCAAAGCTAGCAGAGGCATATACCAGGCTGGCAGAGACCGTGTACAACACCAACGGCAGAGGCTACCTCCTGGAGTCAGCCATCGAGCGCACCCAGGGCATGTCCCCAATACCAGCCTCCAAACTGCCCGAGGAACTGGTGTCCAACGTCCCCCTGGAGAGGATATTCGCCAATATGGCAGTGTACCTCGACCCGGGAAAGGCAAAAGACGTCACAGAATGTGTCCATTTCGTCTTCCCCGACGTCAATCAGCGCTTCATAGTCACCGTCAGAAACGGCATAGCCGAAATAGCAGAGGGCACTCCGCTGCCAGGCACCCCCCAACCTCTGGCTACACTCACTACCGACTCCATGACCTACACCATGATGGCATTAAAAATGATGGATACAGCCACTGCCCTGAAGGAAGGCAAGGTCAAGATTGAAGGGAACCGGATAGGATTCTTGAAATTCATGGGGAGATTCCAAACCCGATAAAGCCGCAACAATGTATTTTCAATCAGACAAAGCCCCCTGTCACCGCGAGGAAATCCTTCAGCAGAAGGATGACGAAGCAATCTCCTAGCCTCCCTGTCAATCTTATAGCCTCCCTGTCATTCTGAACGAAGTGAAGAATCTCTTCGTTCCTCCACTTGAAACCTGCCACTTGCATTTTGAATCTTGCAACTTGCCCCTTGCCCCCGTCATTGCGAGCGAAGCGCAGCAATCTCCTAGCCTCCCCGTCATTCTCGAATCCTTCCGCTGAAGGATGAAGAATCCCCTACTTTTGGCCTTTAGCCTTTAACTTTTTCCTTGTATCGTCTCCCGCCTGTTGACTATCGACTGCCGACCGCCGCTTCGCCTCCTGTCTCTTGCCACCTGAAACTTAAAACCTGCAACTATTGTCGAGTCCCGAGCGACGAGAGACGAGAGACGAATCCCGCCTGCTGCCTAATGTCTTGCAACTTGCACCCGTTGACACCTCAGAAAGAGGTGCTATAATCCCTTCGAATGCCCATGAGCAATTACGCGTTCATTGATAGCCAGAACCTTAATCTCTCCATTCGCGAGCAAGGATGGGTTCTAGATTTCAAGAGATTCAGGCAATACATTCGCGACAAATACGGGGTAACCAAAGCCTTCCTATTCATTGGCTATGTCTATGACAACCAGGACTTATACACCGTTTTGCAAAGACGGCTATATCCTGGTCTTTAAGCCCACCCTCAAGCTGCCAAGCGGAAAGGTTAAAGGAAACGTCGACGCTGAGCTAGTGCTCCATGCCATGATTGAATATAATAACTATGACAAGGCACTGATTGTCACTGAGGACGGTGATTTACACTGCCTGGTGGACTACCTTAGAAAGAAAGACAAGCTACTGAAATTGATGATTCCCAACAAGGAAAGCTTCTCATCACTATTTAGACGATTGATGCCACATATCATTTTCATGAACAATATGAGAAAGATGCTGGGGCATGACGGTACTCAGAAATAAAAAGGAGAAGCATTGCTATGGGACGGAACCCATAGATTGGCCCCTCATCGTGATTATGCTAATACTATAGCAACATGCCAGCATCCCGTCAAGTGCCTTGTAGTTTCCGGGATCTCATCCCCCAGGTAACCGTCCCTCCAGCTTCGAACCGCGAACTAGCGACTGCCGACTATCGACTGCCGACTAGCTGCCTGCAACTTGCGACTTGAAGCTCATAAAGACGTTACATTCACGGCTGTTTCTTAAGGTGTTGCTCAACGAATGCACGGGGAGTGATAACAGTTATTCCCCGATATCCTGACATTTTGAGTAGATGTTTATCTCCGCTGATAATAATCTTGCAGTCGCTGCCCAATGCACAAGCCAGGAATTTATCATCATCAGGATCTTCACAGACTTGTTGCGCCAGAGGCGGGGTCTGAACTATCTCAGAGTGAGTTATAATCAAGGTTAGAATCGGGCTGATTTCGACACTGGCGAATTTGCCAGAGAGGATATCAGCTACTCTGAAGTACTCATCAATAATTTCTGATGTTAGCACGAACTGGACGTGACCTGTGTGCCAGGCATTCAGTATCTGAGCGGGCGGGCCAGAAAAGAAAATACTCGATACGAGGACATTGGTATCGAGCACTACCTTCAATATTGTCCTCGGGACTCTGCAATAGCGTTGGCGATATCAGACCTCTTAAGCCCTGCTGACTTAGCCCGTCGGCGTGCCTCTTTAATTAAGTCATTAAATTCACTCATTGAAGGATTTGAGAGCGTCTTCAGAATCACAAAATCCTTATCACCTAAGACCAGGAATTTGTCCCCGGTTTTCAAACCGAGCCTATTGCGAATCGCCTCAGGTATTACTATTTGACCTTTTGAAGACATTCTGGTTGTTTCGACAGATGTCATAGTATTTCGCTCCCTCTAGCTCTTACCAGTAAGATTATATGCTTATTTAGGGTAATATGCAAGACCACTTTGTCGGTTCGTTTCCAATCGTCATTGCGAGCGAAGCGCGGCAATCTCCCCTTGCAACTGCCGACTATCCGCGAGCGACCAGCGACGTGTCCCGCCTGTTGGCCCCTTGAATTGTTTCCCCCAAAAGATAATTCGATTCCCTCTCCCCACCCCATCATAACACCTAGCATCATAAACTTGACAACATCCGCAGAAAGTGTATAAATGAGTGTAAAGTGGCAGGAATTGTGGAAAGGTAGTGAAAATGGTTGATTTAATAGCGGGCGAGCGAGGGAACGGTAAGTTCTCTCTTCGTCCACTTGAACTTGGACATGTGATTAAGGATTTATTGAAGGTAGGATCACCCGAGGCACAGGTTACAATTATGCATCTTAGCAAAGGGGGTGATAAAGCAAATGAAAACCCAGATTAGTTTTACATTTAATCACAGGAAGGCAACTCAGGCACTTAACCAATTCGCTTTGAAACAGGGTGGTAAAATCAATAAGATGAAAGCCCTTAAGTTGGTATACTTTGCAGATAGATATCACCTTAGAAAATATGGTCGCCTTATAACCAACGATACCTATGTGGCTATGGATAATGGTGCTGTGCCTTCTTCCACCAGGGATATTCTTGAAAAGACTGGATTTGTCGGACATCAGGAGAAGGATTATGCCAATCGTTACATTACAGCCAAGGGCAAATATGATTTAGAATCTAAAGCACCTCCTGACGACAATGTTTTTTCGCAATCGGATATTGAGGCCATCGAATTCGCATGGAAGCAATTTGGCCATCTTGGCAAATATGCTATTGCACAGCTAACCCACAAGTATCCAGAGTGGATCGCACATGAGAAAGCTCTAAAACAGAAACTGCAGTCTAGTATCCCGATGGATATCGATGATTTCTTTGATGACCCGTCAGGCAACGTGGACAAATGTTTTGAATTAAGTAGCACAGACAAAAGCTTGAGGCTTGAGCATCTTAAGGAAATGGCTTACATTGAATCTATTTGGAGTTAATGTTTGCCTGAAACCTATCCCGAGCGGCAT
>VGOF01000116.1 GCA_016875975.1 Chloroflexota bacterium
GGAGAATTTTGGGTGCTTTATTTGGCTTTATGCTGGCAGTCTCCCTGGTGCTGATACCGTCCCCAGTTTCAGCCGGACTCGGTGACGACTGCACCTGGGACCCGGAAGGCAAAGGCATCAAGTGGTCCAACAATGAGAATTCCTGGAACATCTACCTCAAACATTGGGGCAGGACCCCGATTCAGGCTATGTCACGCCTGGCTGGCCTTTCTGGGCCGGAAATCGGCACATACATTGATTGTCGCTCCATAGGGGTCAACAAGTGCTGGCCCGAGGGCTGCCCTGGATGCCGAAAAGTCCAGGATGGTTATCTGGCAGGTTGCGATGACCCGGTAGCTTGTGACAAGTCAAAGGCAGGCGATGCTTGTACCGCATTAGGCGCAAGCCAGATGGAACCAGATTGCTATGACAAGGCTACCTATAAAGACGCCAATTGCTGCTGCTGCTGGGGCGTCAGCCTGGCATTCGCCGGCAAAGCCTGGGCTGGCTGCGACATCGGCACGCATCCCCGGGTCAACAACGACCACCCGGCTCATCGCGGCAATAGCGCTGGTGGCGCTGGCAATTACGGTGGTGACTGGGGCTCTTCCGGCTGCCCACACACTGAGTGCATCACCCAGACCTGGTGCTTGCAGGACAACCTCTGCGCCAATCCTGGTATACACAAGTAAAACATAAACACAGCACAATAATATAGCCACAAAATCCTAGCTTGGAAGCCAAGCGGCTCTCAAGCTAGGATTTCTTTTGCCTTATCACATGAAACTGGTCACTGTTTATATAGCCAGAGGACAACCCGAAGCCCAGATAATAAAAGGCCGACTGGAGAGTAATAGAATTCAAGCAGTGCTCAAATACGAGAGCGCAGGGATTGTGCTCGGCCTAACGGTTAACGGATTAGGGCAGGTAGAAGTACAGGTATCCTCTGATATGGCACAAAAAGCTAAGGCGCTCCTGGGGGAAAAAGATGACAAAGAATAACCTAGAGACCAACCTGGGAAAAGAGTGCCTTCAGGTCGAGATTTTTCTCTAGTACGCTCTCAAATTTCTTCAGCTTCTGTGATGTGCAGAAGCTAGCCCTGGCCAGGGCCTTCTCGACGCCAGAAACAGTCTCAGAAACTCCCTGTTTCACCAGCACCAGAGGCACACATTTGTCCTCAGCCTGGCCCGCCACTGCCGGCAGTGGTTTTGCATTACCAGTCAAAACCAAACACCTGGTTGACGTCTCCAGCGCTGCCAACTGCATATCAGCCCTGTCACCTCGAATAATAGCCGCTTTGTTCGCCTTACGGCCGAAGTAGTCAATCCCCGAATCAGGCGTCATAGCCCCTAACATAATGTCCTCTACCAATGCATCGGCTTTATCCTCGCAGGTCACAATTTCCCCCTTCAAGGCATCGGCTAACTCCTTCACACTTACCCCCATCAGACTCCGCACTTCGGGAATAACGCCCAGCACCTTCACACCGCTCTTCTCGAATGACTCCGTGAGATGTTGCCTTACAGCTTCCATGCTGGGTTCAGGAGCAAAGTTTATAATAACCCCAAAAAGCCGTTGCCCCAACTTCCTGGCCACCTTTGTGAGCTCCCCCAACTTCACAAACGGGAAATAGCGCAGCACTATCACCACCCTGGCATCCAGGATTTCAGAGATATTCTGGCAAGCCAGTGTAGACACCTTGTCCTCGCCCAACTCACTCAGGCCTTCAACCAAGACGATGTCTTTCCCCTTCGACAACTTGCCATAGGCTCTCTTCAACCCCTGCACAAAATCCGCCTCATCATCAGTCAAGCCCTGCCATAACTCTTTGCGAGACAAATGCAAAGGAGAGATAACATCAATAGATTCGGTTAAACCCAAAGCCTCCCTCACAAAGGCTACATCTTTGCCACCGCCTTCGCCCTGTTCAGCAAGCTGGACAGGCTTGAAGTAGCCTACTTTCCTGCCCTGGGCAATAAGTTTTCTACCAATGCCAGCGCAAAGGGCAGTCTTGCCCGCTGCCTCAACAGAAGTGACATACAAAGCAACCATGGTTTCCTCCTGGCCATCCGAAACTTTGCTATTATATTAGTTTTTACCTGCCCTTTACAACTGGCTCGCAGCGGAATATAATGTCTGTCAAGCTTCAACAGCCCGCTGAGAGCCCCCCAGGCTCTCAGTTTTTCTAATTTGGAAGCAGGGGAAATCAAATGAGTCAGAAGAAAATTCTCGTCACCGAAGAGGGTCTGAGCAAACTAAAGGCTGAGCTTGAGCACCTGGTTTCTGTCAAAAGGGAAGAGGTCGCTGCCAAGATTAAGCGCGCCCGAGAGATGGGCGGAACCGAAAACAACGCCGAATACGAGGATGCCAAGAACGAACAGGCATTCGTAGAAGGCAAAATTCTCATGCTGGAGAACACTCTCAAGAATGCCATCGTCATAGAGGCAGCAGTTGTGCCCGGTGTGGTTGAGCTTGGAGACAAGGTGCTAATCCAGAACCAGGATGGTAAAATCGACCAGTTCACCATAGTGGGCAGCGCCGAATCGAATCCCGCTAACGGAAAGATATCAAATGAATCCCCTGTGGGACGAGCGCTCTTGGGCAAGAAGGTGGGCAACGAGGTTGAAGTGCAAACTCCTGCCGGAAAGCTCAAGCTACTAATAATCGAAGTTAGCTGAGTATCATGGCTAGATTGGAACAAATTGCCCAGCAACGTTTGGACAAGCTGGCAAGAATCCGCAGCCAAGGGAAAAACCCGTATCCGCACTCCTACAATCGCACCCACACTACCCAGGAGGCGGTTGCTCTCTTCGAATCCCAGGAGAAAAAAACAGGCACCCCAGCGCCAGAGTCAAGTCTGGCAGGTCGCATCATCGCCATGCGTCTCATGGGCAAAATTGCATTTCTGGACATCCGCGACGGTTCCGGCAAAATTCAGCTTTATTTCAGCCCGGACCACCTGGGCGAGGATAAATTCCAGTTTCTGCATGAGCTAGACATCGGCGATTTCGTCGGAGTCAAAGGAACGCTTTTCAAAACCAAGACAGGGCAAATCACCTTGGACGTGACAGATTACACGCTTCTGGCTAAGTCCCTTCAACCATTGCCTGAGAAATGGCATGGTCTGGCTGATGTGGAAAAACGCTACCGCCAGCGCTATCTTGACCTGATATCCAACGAAGAGGTAAAACCCATATTCTTGCTCCGCAGCCGTGTCATCGCATCCATTCGAAAATACTTAAACCAACAGGGGTTCATCGAAGTGGAAACTCCGGTATTGCAACCGGTGGCAGGTGGGGCATTGGCACGCCGCTTCCAAACTCACCACCACGCCCTGGATGAAGACCTCTACCTCCGCATCGCCCTGGAGCTATATCTGAAGAGGTTGATAATAGGTGGCATGGACAAAGTCTACGAAATCGGCCGCGTGTTCCGCAATGAGGGAGTCTCCACCAGGCATAACCCCGAATTCACCATGCTGGAAAGCTACCAGGCGTACGCCGACTACAACGATGTCATGGCCATGGTCGAAGACATGCTCTGCCACGTCGCCAGGGAAGTCATCGGCAACACTGAGATTACATTCGATGGCAAGCACATCAATTTAGCTCCACCCTGGAAACGGCTCCCCCTACGCCAGGCTATCAAGGAACAATGCGGCATCGATTTTGAAGAGCATCCAGATACAAAATCACTGCAAGCCAGAATGCGAGAATTAGGCATGGATGTCGACCCTGCAAAGGACAGAGGAAGATTGGTAGACGAGCTTATCTCCACCTCTGTTGAACCACACCTAATACAACCCACTTTCCTTGTAGATTACCCGGTCGATATGTCACCACTGGCCAAGAGAAAACGAGATGGCAGCCAATCAGTGGAACGTTTTGAAGGGTTCATCGCCGGCATGGAAATCGCCAACGCTTTCACCGAACTCAATGACCCCTTGGAGCAAAGAGAGCGATTCCACAAGCAAGTCAAAATAAAAACGCCAAAAACAACCAAAGCGGAAGCACCGGAGATCGACATTATAGACGAGGACTTCCTTTTAGCCTTAGAATATGGAATGCCACCAACCGGTGGGCTGGGAATAGGCATTGACAGATTGGTAATGCTGCTGGCAAATAAGCAGTCCATTCGCGAGGTTGTCCTGTTCCCGCAGTTAAAGACAAAGTAATCAAAAGGCGCTCATCATGCTAGATATAAAACTGGTCCGCGAAAATCCTGATATCGTCCGCCAAGCTTTGGAAAAACGAGCCGAAAAAGCTCCCCTTGACCAAATCACGGCGTTGGATAAGCGGCACCGCGAGCTGCTCCACGAGATGGAGAACCTCAGAGCCAAGCGCAATGAGGTAAGCAAGCAAATCAGCAAAATGCCAGAGAAGCCGCCAGAGCTTATCGCCGACATGCGGCAAATCGGGCAGAAGATAGACGCGCTGGAAGCAGAAATATCCCAACTGGCAGCTCAGCTTGAAGACCACCTGCTGCGACTGCCCAACATCCCTGCGGATGACGTCCGCCTTGGCAAAGATGCGGAAGACAACGTAGTAGTCCGCTCCTGGGGCAAGCCACAAGAGTTTTCTTTCAAGCCACTGCCCCACTGGGAACTGGGGGAAAGATTGGGCATCATCGATTTCCAACGAGGTGTGAAACTGTCGGGCACTCGCTTCTACGTTCTCAGGAGCACAGGCTCTCTCCTCCAGCGCTCGCTCATTTCTTTCATGTTGGATTTACATGTAAAAGAGCATGGCTATATCGAGATATACCCTCCGTTCATGGTGAAACGAGAATGTGTAGTAGGCTCGGGAAATCTGCCGAAATTCGCCGATAACCTGTATCACGACGAAGAAGACGACTATTGGTTTGTACCAACAGCAGAAGTGCCTTTGACCAATTTGCATCGCGATGAAATCCTGCCGCAGGGTGCTTTGCCAGTTTACTATGTCTCCCACACTGCCTGCTTCCGTCGCGAGAAAATGGCGGCCGGCAAAGACACCCGCGGCATCAAGAGAGGCCACCAGTTTGACAAGGTAGAGCTATACAAATTCACCGAGCCGCAAACGTCTGACCAGGAACTCCAGAAGATGCTGGACAATGCCGAGGAAGTCTGCCGCAAGCTGAACATACCCTATCGCGTGCTACAGCTTTGCACCGCAGACCTGGGCTTTGCCTCTGCCAAGTCATTCGATATTGAGATGTGGGCCCCAGGCTGCAACGAATGGCTGGAGGTCAGCTCTTGCAGCAACTGTACCGACTTCCAGGCCAGGCGTGCCAACATCCGCTATCGCCCAGCGCAAGATGCCAAACCAGCCTTTGTCCACACCCTAAACGGCTCAGGGCTTGCACTTCCACGAGTGGTAATCGCCATAATGGAAACCTATCAGCAAG
>VGOF01000117.1 GCA_016875975.1 Chloroflexota bacterium
TTACCTTGTCTCTGGGCAATTTGAACCCAAACACTTCGGCTATCATTGAGATCGACTATGTTATTATGCTTGACACTTATGGTCAGGAAGTGCGATTTTTCCTGCCAACCACAATATCACCGCGATATGTTCCTGATAACATGGATGATGAGGGAGGAATCTTTGTCGGCGATATTGTTAATCCCGTATATGCTGACACAGTCCCTTATGGCTTAAACGTTTATCTAGAGATTCACGGGCGAAGAGGTGTTTCAGCAATCAACTCACCTTCCCATAGCATTATTACTCAATTTGATGGAGATTCCGTAAAAGTAGAGTTCTCAGCGCAAACGGTAGCTATGGACAGGGATTTTGTGCTTGATATCACATATACGGAAGAGTTTCAAAATAGGGCATTTTACTGGACACGGGGGGACGAAAAGTTCATCCAGATCGACTTCGTCCCGTCACTAAAAGTATTGAACAACCATGCTGATTCCAGTAAGGAAATCATATTCGTTCTGGATTGTTCTGGTTCCATGAATGGGAGTTCTATAAAAGAGGCTAAGCAAGCGCTGATTATATTCTTGAAAGGCATGGACGCATCGATGCGTTTCAATGTGTACAGGTTCGGTAGCACTTTTGAGAAGTTATTCGAAATGAGCAAACCGTACACACAGGGTAATCTGGAAACAGCAGTTAACTATCTTTCAGGGGTACAGGCCGATTTAGGTGGCACAGAATTGTTAGCTCCGCTTCTTGCTATATATCAGGATGTAATCGAGCAGGATAATCACAGGAATATTATTCTCATCACCGATGGCCAGGTGGGAAACGAGACAAAGATATCCAGTTTGGTTCAAGGGCATAGTCAGACAACGAGTCTTTTCACAGTAGGCATAGGTTATGGACCAAACGAGTACCTTATCAAACTACTGGCAAGGTCTTCGGGTGGTGCTTCGGAGTGCATAGTCCCCGGTGAAAGGATAGAGCCTAAAGTACTAAGATTGTTTCGGAAGGTGATGAGCGGAAAGATCAACAATTGCAGTGTCCAGTGGGGCTTTGAAGTTGACCAGATACCATCCATGCCTATCGTCTATAATGGAGAAGCTATAAGTATCTTCGCAAAAGTACTAAATGGCACGGCTGTACCGAATACACTCGTGATTGCTGGTGATTTTATGAACTCCAGGCAAGAATGGGTCGTTAGTATTAAGCCGGTTGTGGGAACGGATACCCCTGTTTCACTGCTATGGGCTCGAGGAAAAATAGAGGAGCTAGAGGGTGGTGTAGCGAGTGCAAGCGGGTCGAAGCAGGTCGAAAGAAAAGAAAGAGATACTAAGGAAGCAATCATTGCCTTGTCTAAGGAGTATGGTGTCCTTTCCAAGGAGACCAGCTATGTTGTAGTGGAGAAGAGACCTGATGCGCAGGGGGGCACTGGTGACTTAGTGTTCCGAAAAATCCCAGTTATGCTAACAAAAGACTGGCATGGCGGTCTTCGCGGTCCCACCAAGTACAGCGCCACGCGTCTCCTAATGATGGATAGTGGCCATGAGGTAGATGTTTGTCATTATATCACTGCAATCAAGGAAGGTATAAATTGTCCAAATTCCATAATCGAGGCACATAGAATGTCCCGAAGGCCATCGGCAACTACAAAGAAACAGGAACTATTGCTCTCCATCCTGGCGTTGCAAAGAGGAGAAGGCGGATTTGAGCTTGATAGAGCTGCAGTGAAGGTTATTGGACTCTCTTACGCCAATCTGGAAGAGTGCGCTGCAAAAATAGTGGGACAAGGCAAAACAGATAACTGGGTATTGCTGTCAACCGTAATCGTTCTCTATGTTCTAAAAAAGGAATTTTCAGACATGCGCGCTATGTGGTATGGCGTGATACAAAAAAGCCAGAAGTGGTATGAGGCTGAAGCTTCCAGGGTGAAACCCTCAATTGATGGCATTGACCTGTTAGAGTGGGCCAGTCATTATATCGAGCAAAACAAGGTAATCGGCACGGTGGAAAAGCATGAGGCGTAAATGCAATCGCTAAGATACAAAGCCGAGAAACGTATAGATTCTGATAGGGATTTCCATGTATGATTAGTCCGGATAAGTCGCGCTTCTTTGATTAGGCTGAAAATGATTATCCAGGTTCATAAGTAGATGGGAAAGGAGTTTACTATGGGTATCTTCAAGAGTTTAATCAATCCTATTCACGGCCTTATCGAAGCAAACTTGCAGGCGTATTTTAGCTCTCGGGTGGCTGGTGATAACCATCGTGACGCATTGTATGTGATGGTCGAAACGCGCTACCTGGTGACACGCAATATATCACCTCGAGATAACGACATACGGGCATTAGTGCTAAAAGAGCTCTCTAGCATAAGTGAATTGCCTTCGGTGCACGACCTCAAGAGGATTATTTCTCTCATGTATGTGTTTGAGACTGGCCGTCATCAACAACCAGTTATGCAGAGACTCAAGTTTTATGATGATTTAGATAAGACTATAGAGAAGTATCGCCAGAGGTATCCGAGCGTTGCCCTAAACTGATTAGAATGATGGGGGTGGAAGATGCAGCAATGGTATAAGTGTCCTAACTGCGGCGCTCCAGTTGCTTCTGAGGCTAAGTTTTGTGGCAATTGTGGGACTCAAGTAAATTTGGCTACTCAAGGGAGACAAATCGGTAAGACATTCAATGCAGAAGCTGTTACCCTTAGTCTTCTCCGGATAACCAGTACCGTTGCAAAGTCTGCTAGCCAATCGCTGCGTCAGAATCTTAATGCTCAGCACCACTCGAAGTTACCGAAGGTGGAAGACGAAATGGTCCTCTTTTTTGTATTTGCACTTGATTATTGGTGGGCAACTACCCATACACAAGAGGAATCGCGTATCTTCAGGGAAGCTTTTTCTGCTCATTTAAAAAACGTTGTTGCTCTGGAAGCCTTACAAGAACGACTTACTGCGTATGCTCAAATACTCAACGAGAAGAGAGGGGATTTCAACGCTATGGCTTTCAGCCTCGGAAGGCGGTTCAATGAATTCTGCGGAATGCCAGGAATACCCGCTTTGCTCGTATTGCCTATTGAGCTTTTTGGGCAGGCACAGAGTTTTGTGTATTCCTTGAGGTCAAAATCGAGGTAGTGTATCTACTTTTCCGATTTAACCATAATTGGAATTTGTCTAGGGGGCTAACTTCTGCTGCCTAGGGACAGACTCCACTCTGCTATACTGATCAGAATGATGGAGGTGGAAGATGCAGCAATGGTATAAGTGTCCTAACTGCGGTGCTCCAGTTGCTTTAGGGGTCAGGTTCTGCGGTAATTGTGGATCGCCATTGATGACTGTTCAACAGCAATCTTCTCAACCACAATATCAACAACCGCAGCAGGCCGCGAAGTCGCATAAGGATAGTCCAGAAATAAGTTATACGCAAGACCAACCAAGGCAAAGCTTTATTTTGAAAATTCCAAAGATGATGCGTATTGGTGGTTCATATTTGACTGGAGGAGTCTTATTCGTCTTATTCCAGATTGTGCAATTTGCAGTTCCTGCTATAGCTGGTTTGTCAATGATATTGTGGGCAGTTAAATTGTTTTCAGAAGGTTCGATAGCGTGGGGGTTATTAGTTCTCTTAATAGGGACTCCGTTAGCTATAGGGCTTGCTTCCTGGGCTGCCATATTCCTTTTCTTTATAGGAGTTATTGCTGTAATAATATGGGGAATTATCAGCCTTTTTGGTTTCGGCATTTCCTTTGACAGTGTGTGGGATAGCATCTGGTTAGTTGTAGAGGCATCAATTTTGGTATTCTTGGCTTTTTATGGGTCATTTTCATTATGTTCACAGGATTGGTCTCAACGGCATTTGAATTGGACTATCGTTATACTTTGGGTTACGGTGATGCCATTGGCATTGATTATTGCAGGTGTCTTGGGTATCCCCCAGCAGGTTGTTTATTTGTTAGTACCATTGTTAATACTGCTAGTGCTGTTGACCTTTACTGGGTGGGCTTTGAAACAAAAGAACAGAAGTTTATGGTGGCTACTGCTATTCATCATCCCCTTCTTATGGCTGGTGTTCTTGGGACTCAAAAACCGAAGCCAACAGGAATTTCAATAGAGTTTCCCCTCTTCTGGGCTTTTCTTCTACGAGGCTAACTTCAATACTTAACTTCAAGTTCGACTGCTATCCTAACGTGTTCGGGACAGTGAGA
Organism: Chloroflexota bacterium; assembly: GCA_016875975.1. Classification (GTDB taxonomy): domain Bacteria; phylum Chloroflexota; class Dehalococcoidia; order GIF9; family UBA5629; genus VGOF01. The sequence continues at coordinate 4,190 of VGOF01000117.1, forward strand.
ATTGTCACCGTGTGGGTTATACTTAAAGAGGAGAGCATTCCAAGATTTGTTACGGCTTATCCCGGAGTGTTGTGATGAAGTTTGGAAAGCAAGAATGTGTATTGCCTCCCCATTTTAGTATAACTGCCTCTCAGAGTCCCAGGGCATCCCGCAATTTGCCTTCGATTGCTTGCATATCAGGCCGGGGCATGGTACCGAGTTTCCTGGCTATCATGGCTTGCTTTATTGTTCTTAAAATGCCAGTTGCTACCGACGGGAAAAGGAGTCCAGCGCCTTGCCAGTCATCAATTAGGTGGTCGCCCACGAGTACCTTCTCAGTTCTGCTGGTAATCGCTGCAATTATGACCTCTTGGCGACTTTTGTGATAGGCATCTGCGCTTACTATGACGGCGGGTCGATGTTTCCCACCCGTTTCGTCCGAGAAGATGAAGCCGACAAGCACTACGTCTCCCCGGCTATATTCGGTCATAGGCTGCATCTTTTTCGTTGTCCCAGAGTTCGGCTAGCACCGCGTCGGTTTTCCCGCTGAGTTTAAGGAGTGCCTCCAGATTTGCGGTTTCCTCACCCGGAAGAGGCACCTTGTCTAAATCCTCCTTGCGGAAGCGGCGATGACGCTCCTTTCCAATGCGAAAAGCGGGCAGCCTGCCTTCTTTGGTTAGTTTGTAGATGGTTCTCCTCGAAACACACAGGTACTCAGCAGCTTCCACCACGGTGAACCACTCCTTTGCAATGACCATGAACACACCTCAACGCAATCTTGGATTCTCAGATTAGCACTATTGTGGCACTTATAAGCATATAGGTGCAATATCAGACGGAATTTGTCTTATTAGCCGAGCTTTCCCAGTCTGTATGCTGCTATGGCCAAATCAACCAGGTACCAGATTCCCGCGCCTCCAACTGTTATCATCTTTATGATGCCCCATCCGATTTGGCCGCGGTAGAAACGGTCCAGGCCGAAATAGCCGGCAAGGAAAGAGATTATCAGGATAGTTAGCTGGCGTTGCCATTCCTCTTTCCGCTCCATGTTCGATACCTCCTTTGGCTTCT
>VGOF01000118.1 GCA_016875975.1 Chloroflexota bacterium
CTCCACCAGGGCTGAGTCCGAACTATACCGTTCCTGGGGCGCCGATATAATCTTCATGACCGGCCTGCCCGAGGCCAAGCTGGCCCGAGAGGCGGAGATATGCTACGCCACCATGGCCATTGTCACCGACTACGATTGTTGGAAGGAGACCTACGCGGTAGTGACGGCGGAGATGGTGGTGGCTAATTTAAGGAAAAGTATTGAAACCGCCAAGAAGATACTCAGAGATGCGGTGACTAACCTGCCTAAATCCAGAGATTGCATTTGTCCTAAGGCCCTAGAGAATGCCATCATAACCGACCCAAAGCTGATGCCAGAGCAGGTCAAGAAAGACCTGAAGCTGATTATAGGGAAATATGTGAAGTAGGCAACAGCCGTGAGGCAACAGGCAACAGTGAGATGCAAGAGGACGAGCGACCAGCGACGAGCTAAATGCCTTTATGGGCAATGGCGTCCAGGCCTGTTCCCCTCTTTGCCTTCAAGTAGCGGTTCCGCACGAAGTAGTATGTGATGCCCACCACCATCCAGGCGACGAACAGGATGAAGCCCAGCGGGCTTTCCATCCCCAGTGCAGCCACGAAAAAGACACCGAACAGCATGGCCAGGGCTGGCAGTAACCAGAGCCAGAATCCCTTCAGCTTGAAAGATGCTCTATCATAGACGCTGGGCATCCTTCTGGGTAGGAGAAAGGCGGCGATGAGTATGGGGATGAGCAAGACAATGGAGCCAATGGAGGCAGTGATGCCGAAAATGGTCAGAGATTTGGTGCCTAAAGGCATAGCCAGCAGGGAAACCAGGAACATGAACAGCAGGCCCCAGTGAGGCGTGGCGAACCGTTTACTGACTGCTGCCAGGCATTTAGGCACCACCTCGTCATCGGCAAAGACCAGGATGTAGCGGGCACCGAACATGAAGGTAGCGTTCAAGGTAGTAGCCATGGCCAGTAGTCCACCACCGACAGTAAAGAAAGTGGCCAGCGGCCCAGACAAAAAGTTCCCGGCGGATACAGACAGTGGCTGGTTGGCAGTCATCTCGCAGGGAACCACACCCACATCCACCAGACCAATCAGCGTGTAGATTACAATGACGATGGGGATGGAGATGGCAAAGGACAGGGGTATATTCCTGCCTGCGTTCTTAATCTCAGCCCCCAGGTCTATGATGAAGTTAGCTCCCATATAGGCGAAGAAAAGCAAGCCTGAGGCGATAGCAATGCCCATGAATCCCTGCGAAAACATCGGGGTCAGATTGGAAATCTCGATGTTGGGCAAGCCGCCAGCGATGTAGGTGAGCAAGGCTATCATTAAGATGACAAACATAGCCACCTGGACGCTGCCGGCAGTCCTGATGCCCACCAGATTCACCAGGAAAAAGAAGGTCAGGGCGACCACCGCCACTGCTACTCGTGATAAAGAGGGGAACAGAATTAGCAGGTAATCGGCAAAAGTATAGGCGTAGAGTGGCAGCCCTCCCAGCAATATCCCCATCATAATTCCCCAAACTCCCAGGAATCCCCAGAAGGGAGAGAATATGCGGCTGGGGTATCTGAAGCTGCCGCCCACTGTGGGCAAGGCCGAGGCTAACATGCCCAGAGGGATGATGGCAAAGACCATGGGCAAGGCGGCTATGAGGAAGGCGATAGGGACTGCGGCACCGCACATGCCGATGGCCATGCCGGTGAGGGCAAAGATGCCAGCGCCGATTATGCCACCTACTTCTATGGATACCGTATCCAGCAGCCCCAGCTCTCTCTTAAGCCCCAGTTCAGACGTTTCCGCAGTCTTTGCCATAGTGCCACCTCTTCACGCGTGATATGTGCTAGATATAGGGAATCATGTTGGTCTGAAAAACATCATGGAATGACCCGGGCAATTTGGTATAGTCATGGTCCTGCTTAACGATGGTGGTGAGGTCAACCGAGCTGTAAGTGTGCCAGAAAAGGATAGGTGTGTTGCCGAGTTCCCTGTGTTTCTTGACAAAGTCCAGCAGGGCAGCAAAAGCTTTGGCAGTGTAGGTCAGGTCTAATTCTACGTTTTCGGTCCTGGCAATAAGGCCCAGGGCTTCCTTGCCCTGGGACGTAGCAAAGCCATAGCCTTCGCCAAAGAAATCGTGAACTACGTGTATGTCTTTCTCGCTAAAACTGATGTCGGGTACCGCCTTGTCATGTCTCCTCATCAAGCTGATGACGCTGTTGGCCAGCTTGGCCGTGTTTTTCTCGTTGGCTAACCAGTGGTAAGCAACCCTGACGCCTATTACCGTCGATTTCAAACCCGCCAGCCTGCAGCCCACCATCAGCCCGGCCAGTGTTCCCTTGGAACCTAAGGCTAGGAAGATGTATTTCGGTTCGGGGAGCTGGCCAGATTCTATCTGGTTTTTCAACTCAAAGGCAGCGTTTACGAAGCCCAGGGCACCCAGTGGCGATGAGCCACCAGTGGGCACGAAATGAAGCCCTGGCCTGGTCAGAAAGTAACCGATGGTCCTCAAACCCGCACCAAAGGTATTGTGGGCGCGGCAAATCTCGGCTCCGAAGTGGTGAAATAGGAGCAGGTTCTCCTGCACGTGCGCCGTAACCGGCTGGTCAACCAGCACCAGCAGCGTGTCCAGACCCAGCCGCCTGCCGTGAATGGTCGTTGCCAGGCCATGGTTGGTGCCGATTCCGCCGAAGGTGATAATCGTCTTTCGCTTCAGCCGTAGCGCCTCGGGAAGTATGAACTCCAGCTTCCTGACCTTGTTCCCGCCGTATGCGTCAGATGACTTATCATCCTGCTTAATCCAGATGTTCTGGTGGCCGATTTCCTTCCCCAGTTTCTCCAGCTTTCGCACCGGCGTGGGGAAATTGCCCAGTGATTGCCAGGCGATGTGGCCTTTCAGGGCAGGATACTTCTGGAACAGCAACGGTTCTATGGAATCACCTCTCGATTTCAAAACCGGCATTCTAACGTTGCTATGGCAATCACTTCTTACGCCCGAAGGGGCAGATATTGACACACATGCCGCAGGCTTCTGCGCCGGCCTTGCGCTTCTGCTCCTGGAACAGGTAGCGGGAGCATTTGCTTGCGTCCATCCTGGCCTCTCGCGGCTCTGAAGGAGAGAAGTGCTTACCGGTAAAGGCGCCGACAGGGCAGTTATCCACGCACAGGGTGCAGCTGCCGCATCCCTTGCCGCTGAATGGCTTGTCTGGTTCCAGGGGAGCGTCTGTGAGCACGGTGCCCCACCTGACTCTGGTGCCCCGGTCTGGAGTAACCAACAGGCAGCTTTTGCCTATCCAGCCCAGGCCCGCCAGTCTGGCCCCAATCTTATGCGAGAAAAGCCCGCAGAGGTTAGCGGGGTCAACTGTGTGGCTGGCGGGAACCTGGAGTGCCCTGTATCCCTGGCCTTCGATTGTGTGGCTTAGACGTATTGCGATGCTGTTTATGAGAGGGTTAATAACCTCGTAGACGTGGAACCAGTAATTCTTCAGGGCGTTGCTATCGCCCTGTACTGCGATCCCATCCACAATACCGTTCAGCAAGGGTACTCCTATGGAAACCGCCAGCGGGTATTGTGCCATCAGCTTCCTTTCATAGGCTGTTACCTCGCCCCGGTTTGCAGGTGAAAGGTCGGCGATACCGAAGTAAGCCGCACCTGTAACCCGTGCCTCCTTTTCCAGCCTTCTTCTCAAGCTCATCCTAATTATCTTGTAGTTGTTTGCAGGCTGTCGAGAAGAATTTCCAGTGCTATCATGTGCACCTTCAGCCTGTCTTCCCAATCAAGCTTAGTAGGTGTCTCAATGGTGTAGACCTTACTGCTGTTGTTGAGGCGGAAATAGTTGGTGATGCTCAGTTGACCTGTCAATTTCATGTACCACAGCCCCCACAGCGGAGCATTGACCAAACCATCGTCGGTCTTCAAGATAATCATATTCACATCTTGCTCGATAGGATAGCCCAGGCCTCTTACAGTGTTAATCAGCTTTCTGCTAAGCCAGGTATCGGGATTGGCATACTGGTACATGTAAAAGCCTTTAGCATTAGGGTCTTCGTGGTCATCGATGATGAGGTCATATCTCTTGCCGCTGGCAAAGTCCCTGATGATAGCGGACTCCTGGCATTTGAATGTGGCGAAGTCTCTGTTGACATCGCGTCCTTCCTGGTTGAAGCGCACGTCATGGCTCCAGCCCCAGGGGTTGACAATTGGGATGATGTCGAAGGCTATGCTTCCGTATTCGTGCGGGTTCTTGGCCAGCATCTCCACCATCTGCACCATGACCTCCACGCCAGCAGGCTCATTGCCGTGAATGCCACCGCTTAGCAGGGCTTTGCGCTTGATGACCGCCGGCGAAAAAGAGACTACCCATACAGGTGCTTGATATGTTCCGTAGCTTACCTGTCCAATTGTCTTCATGCTCAGGCTGTCGCAGGATGAGACGGCGGTGGCCAGGCGGCTTTGTACGGCGGAAACATCTCTGACTAAAGGCAGAGTCTCGGGGAGGCTCTCCTTGTGCCCACTGGCGCAGGACAATGACAGTAGCAGCAAGATGCCCAGAGCCAGGATGAACCACTTGCGCTTCATACGTCTTCTGCCGTGCCCAAGTCAAAACAACTGGGAATAACCACAGGTCGGTGCCCGGTATTAAGGCACCTCGGGGCTGGCATTGATTGTAACAAGCCATGCCAAAGCTTGCAAGGGAATTTTACAATTCGGAAGGTATTCTTTAGAATTAGCTGAATCACATGAAAGTCGAATTCAGTTGTCTGCCCACAGCTATAGGCAGCATGCCTCACACCGACCCAAAGGAGGCGTGTTCTGTTGTGGCCAGGTACTTGCGAGCCGTCCCGCACTGGCCACAACTGCCCAGGCGCTCACAACTTGAAAACATGTATGTCCAGTTCAGCGAGGGCTTCCCCGGCCTGGTGCGAGAGGGAACCAAGCTTTTCGTGGAACGCACCGATGAATTCGATGTCCAGTTGGAGCAACTTTACACCGCTGCATCGGACAATAAAGCCGATGATTATGGTATCAGTGATAAGTATGCTGCCGGTTTGCATGCCCTGGCAGATGCTAAGTTACAGACACCGAAAGCCATTAAAGGGCAGATAACCGGCCCGATTAGCTGGGGGCTATGCGCCACCGACCGGCAACAACGGGGCATTCTTTATGATGACCTGCTAGCGGAGACACTGGCCAAATTCCTGCGATTAAAAGCTACGTGGCAGGAGAGATTCCTGAAGGCTATCTCGCCCCACA
>VGOF01000119.1 GCA_016875975.1 Chloroflexota bacterium
CTCTTTCTAGACTCTTCGCTTCGCTCAGAGTGACAACTTATTGCTAAAATGCGACCCATTCAGGGTCGCCCAATACAAAATTCCCCCAGAACCAGTACCGTTAACGTTTCTTGGCCAGCATCTTGGCTACTCTATCCAGTATCCTATCCGCCACTTCTTTCTTGGGTAGAAGCGGTAATTTCTCCGCCTTGCCGCTTGGGTCGATGATGACCACCTGGTTTGCATCAGCGCCGATGCCACAGCCAGGAGTAGTAATATCATTGGCCACGATAAGGTCAAGATGCTTGTCCTTAAGCTTTTGCCTGGCATTTGCCACCAGGTTATCGCTTTCGGCAGCGAAGCCAACGCGGAGGAACTTCCCCTTCACCTGCCCCAGTATGTCAGGCGTCCGCTCCAACTCCAAACTCAGGCTCACAGCCTGTTGTCGCTTTATCTTGCTCTTTGAAACCGTCACCGGACGATAATCAGCCACCGCCGCTGCCATTACAAGCACATCGGCCTTGGCCACGGCCTTCTTCACCGCTCCATACATCTCCTCAGCCGTAGCTACGTCAACCACTTCTACACCATAAGGCTTGCCCAGTGCGCATGGAGCAGTTACCAGGACCACCTCAGCGCCACGGTCTCTAGCAGCTTCAGCCAGGGCATAGCCCATCTTGCCAGAGGAACGATTGGTCAAGCAGCGCACCGGGTCAACTGGTTCCTGGGTACCACCAGCAGTGACTACAACCCGCTTATCAGCCAGGTCGCCTTTTCTGCCCAACACCTGACAAACAGCACCCAGTATCTCATCAACATCCACCAGGCGACCAAGCCCCATATCGCCACAGGCCAACCGCCCATACCCAGGCCCAACAAAGGTAAATCCACGCGCCTTCAGCTTGTCCAGGTTCTCCTGGGTCACCTTATTCTGGTACATATTTACGTTCATCGCCGGCGCTATCACCACCGGCGCCTCGGTCGCCAGCACTGTGCAACCCAGCATGTCATCAGCAATTCCAGCAGCCAGCTTGGCAATAGTGTTAGCCGTAGCCGGAGCTATGACCACAATGTCGGCAGCTTCAGCTAGGGCTACATGCTCTACGCTGTATTCCGATGCCAGTTCAAACATCTTGGTGACCACAGGCCTGCCAGTGATACTGCGGAAGGTCAACGGCGTGACGAACTCCGTAGCTGCCTCGGTCATAATTACTTCCACTTTGGCTCCAGCCTGTGTTAGCTTGCTGGCAAGGTCGGCAGCCTTATAAGCCGCAATACTGCCCGTCACTCCCAAAACTATCGTCTTATCGCTTAGTACCATCTGGTATTATCTCCTACTGCTGGTTCATCGCATGGATGAGACGCAAGCCAATCAACGTAATATCTGGGTTGACTACATCTATGACTGATGTCTCCGCAGCCAGCAGCTCAGCAAAGCCCCCCGTTGCCACCACCTTAGCCTTGGCACCCAGTTCCTTGCGGATCCGTGCCACCAGACCCTCTATCAACCCCACATAGCCATATACAATACCCGCCTGCATAGCGGACACCGTATTTCGGCCAATAGCCTTCTTGGGATGAATCAATTCCACTCGCGGCAGCACCGCAGTCCGTGTGAACAAAGCCTCTGTAGCAATAGCGATTCCCGGTGCAATAGAACCACCAACATAGTCCCCTTCTGCAGACACAACATCAAAAGTAGTGGCCGTGCCCAAATCAATCACTATTACAGGCCCCCCATATAGATGATGGGCAGCCACAGCATTTACTATCCTGTCGGCGCCGACTTCCCTGGGATTGTCCATACAGATACGCACGCCGGTCTTTACACCAGCACCAACCACCAGAGGAGTGATATTCAAGTAGCGCTGAAATAGTTCCTCGAACCCCCCCACCAACGGCGGGACAACACTGCATATCACTACATCCGTGATCTGAGAGCCTTTCAGTCTCTGACGTTCCAGAAGGTTAAGGAACAAGATTGCATACTCATCAGGCATCCGATGTACGCCGGTAGCTATCCGCCAGGTAGCCTTTAGCTTATCGCCATCGAAGACACCTACCGTGATATTCGTATTCCCTATGTCAGCAGCTAATAACATCTATATCCCACGACCAGAAACGTCAGGAGCTTCTTTCTTTCTTCAACTCCTTCTTCAACTCCACAATCACCTTAGGCAGAACAGGCAGAAGGTCGCTGGCTAACATGCCAGCATCTCCCACTTCCTGCCTGACCATTTCTCCCGCCCGACCATGCAAATACACTCCGCAGGCTGCGGCATCAAAAAGAGACACGCCCTGCGCCACTAGCCCGGCTATGGCACCAGCTAAAACATCGCCTGTTCCAGCCGAGGCTAATCCTGGATTCGCCATCTGGCTGATTCTAGCACGACCATCCGGTGCAGCCACAATAGTATAGGCCCCTTTGAGGACTACTACCTTGTGCCACTCACCAGCCGCTTTTCGGGCAACCGCCAGCCTGTTCCCCTGCACTTCTTCCAGTGATATCCCAGCCAATCGCGCCATCTCGCCTGGATGCGGCGTAAGTATAGCATCCTGAGTTAGCTTCTGCCACCAATTCTCCACCCTCGCCAGGGTATTCAAGGCATCGGCATCCAGCACCAGGGCAGGGCACCCAGCCTCTGGCAAATCAAATAGAGTTGCTTCAACAAATTCCATTACTGGTCGCTTCTGCCCCAGTCCGCACCCCACCAGCAAAGCATCATATCCTTCGAGCAATTCTCGCAAAACAGGAGCAGCTTCGGATGCAATTATGCCAGCTTCAGCTTCTGGCAGCGGAGCATAGGTAACTTCAGTCAGCTTGGATGCCATGATAGGCTGGATGCCTTGCGCAGTCGATAGTGTTACCAGCCCTGTACCCACCCTTGCCGCACCCATGCAGGCAAGGTAAGCAGCCCCGATATAGTTGATTGAACCAGCAACTACCAATAGCCTTCCAAACGTTCCCTTATTGGCAGCACGAGGGCGCTTTGGCAAAGCAGACCTCACCCATTCTTCGGTAATTAATTCAGTAGGTATCTTTTCGGCCAGGTGAGGCGGTATCCCGATGTCACCGATGATTATCTCACCAGCTCTGTCAGCACCGGGGAAGCTATACAATCCCGGTTTGGGATAGCCCAGCGTCACTGTGATGCCAGCCTGCGGGCAGCTAGCATCGACAGCTCCGGTATCAGCATCAAGTCCCGAAGGTATATCCACCGAAACAACCTTTACCTCGCTACGCTTTTCCCCAGCGTCTCGCACCCTGCTCAGCACCTGCTTGAACACACCCTCTATAACACGGCTCTTCCCTGTACCAAACACAGAATCGACCACTATATCCGCAGCAGCCAATAGCTGGTCCAAGTTTGCAAAACCCTTGTCGTCCTCTACCCGCACCATAGGAATACCACGCTCCTGTGTCAGAGCCAAATTCTTGTCATCTGCTGAACGCCTTGTGCAGAGATAGAGGCTAACTTCGGCCCCCCAATCAGATAGGTAACGCGCCGCCACCAATCCATCACCACCATTGTTGCCAGGGCCTACTACAACCAGAATTCGCTTACCCATTACGCCACCGACGAACCCCTTTGTCTCTTCAGCCACAGCTCTACCTGCATTCTCCATCAGGAAGTCGGTACCAATACCGATGCTGTCGGCAGCACGGTCGATCTGCCGCATCTCTTCAGCAGTTACAACTTTCATGAATGCAACCCACCTCTCATCATAATCACGCTTCTGACGCAAATTCCTCCAACTCTTTGCTCATGGCCTTCCAGTGCGTCCCCTGCCAGTAGATGCGATGACACACCGGACATTCCATGTATTCATCCTGAGTCTCGAAAACGTGTAGTGGCACCCGGTCATGCACCTCGCATTTAGCTCGTTTCACCAGATTAGCATTGCACTCCAAACATAGCGAAAACGGCCTCACCTTGCAGTTCAAATCTAATTGCCTTACCACCTGTCTCAACTGCGCTCTGGGGGCATCATCCGTAATCAGCACAGCCTTTAACCTGCCATTAGTCACCAACCGGCGCTTCATTATCTGCGTGTCCCTGGTCAGAACCACCCTGCCCTGGAACAAGGCTATCTTAATCATCTTATCATCGTCGATGTCCTGATAAAAGAGGGCATCATAACCCATCATCCTCAGCCACCTGGCCAGCTTCCCCACATTGCTATCGACGATAAATTTGACCACCACAGTCAACCCCAACAAATCAAGTAATCACAATCAAGCTCTGAGAGGATTGAAATCAACGTCACGGTCATAAGCATCCAGCCCCTCTTTACGTTTCAGATAGCTGACAACAAGGTAGGTAAACGGCGTAGCCAAGACCTCGTAGGCTGTTTTCACCAGCCAGTGACTCAGAATCATTACGCCCAGCACAGAGAGGGGCAACACCCCCACGAAACCTATAGTCAGTACAATCACCGTATCAATTCCCTGCCCAACCAGGGTAGAGCCGATAGTCCTGGCCCACAGCCACCGTCCCTTGGTCTTAATCTTCATTTTAGCCAACACAAAGGAGTTGGCAAACTCGCCAGCCAGGTAAGCCAAAAAAGAAGCCAGCAGAAAACGCGGCGTGTTGCCCAGTATCCGTTCATACGCAGCCTGCGCCTCAAACACCGTTGCCGCAGGCAACAGGCCACCTACCCAGATAGCCACTACTGTGATCAAATTGCAGGCAAAGCCCAGCCAGATGACGCGCCGTGCCTGCTGATAACCATAGACCTCAGTGAGCACATCTCCGATGATATAGCTCAGGGGAAAGATTATGATAGCGGCTGGCAGAACTAGACCAAAAACGCTAATCTGCTTGGCGATTATGATATTGGCGGTAATCAGACTGGTAATGAAAAGGGCTACCACCGCTAAGAATCGGTAAGAGACTATCATGGCGCAAGCCCCTGTCACCTTCAACGCTTATAGCCAGTGGCGGCGGCGGAAAAAGAGAACCATAGAAACTGCGATGCCGGCCATAATAAGAAGCAATATCACCAGAGGCAATAGAGTGGGTTCTTTTTCTAGTTCTACTCCACCAGGTAGGTGTATGTTCATTCCATAGATACTGGCAATCAAGGTCGCAGGTGCCATAATCGCCATGACTATAGTCAGCACCCGCATGACTTCCTGAATGCGGTGTGAAGTCAACCAGTTGCTGGTGTCAGCCAAACCATCCACCACCTCTTTGCAGTCTTCCAGGCCATCC
>VGOF01000120.1 GCA_016875975.1 Chloroflexota bacterium
AGCGTGTACCGCTGTCTAGGATACCGGATATGATAGCTTCGGGCGAGATATGCGATGCCAAGAGCGTCGCCGGGCTGTTCAGGGTGATATCGCTGGGGTTGAAGGGCAGCTAAGGTGTTCGCTGCGCTATACCCACGCTACTGCATCTACCCTACTTAATCTGGTATTTGGCTTTGCCTTGTTCGTAGAGGTCGCCGCCGTAGATGTCGTTGATAACCTGCGCCGGGAAATCTTCTACCTCTATGCGCCGCAAGGCTTCAGCCCCCAGCTCTTCATAAGCCACCACTTCGGCTTTCTTGATTCTCTTCGATGCCAGGGCGCCGGCTCCGCCGATAGCAGCAAAATACACCGCCTTGTACTTCTTCATGGAGTCCTTCACTGCCTGCGACCGGTTGCCTTTGCCCATCATCCCTTTGAGTCCCACTTCCATGAGCCGTGGGGCGTAAGTGTCCATCCTGCCGCTGGTGGTGGGGCCGGCAGAGCCTATGACCATGCCTGGCTTGGCTGGGGATGGGCCCATGTAGTAAATGGTCTGTCCTTTGATATCGAAGGGCAAAGTCTTGCCCTGGTCTAGTGCTTCGACCATTCGTTTGTGGGCGGCATCACGGGCAACGTAGACCACACCGTTGAGCAGGACGTCGTCTCCTGCCTTAAGGTCTTTTACCATGTCATTGGTCAGCGGAAGGTTCAGCTTCTTGGGCATGCTATCCTCCTAAACTTTGAGGCCTTTGAGAATATCCGAGGCTATGACGCTTCTCTGCAGGTCGAGCCCGTATTCCAGTGCGGTATTGGCCAGGGCATTTCGGCAGAATCTTTCCATGGGCTGGCCGGCGATGTATGGTGGGGCATTCCAGACATGAGCTGCCCTATCGGCTACGTGGTGAATCATCTGAGTGGCAAACAGTTTGACCAGAGCGGCTTCACGCCGTACAGGCTCGCCTTTGTCGGCTTTCCAGGCGGCCTCGTAAACCATTAGCTCGGCGGCATGGATGTGGGCTGCCATTTCAGCCAGCGCTGCCTGTATACTGGGGCGTTTGGAAATGGGCTGTCCGAAGGCTGTCCAGTTCTGCGCCTGAAGCGTGGCCTCCTCAAGCAGCCTGTGGCCTACGCCTACCGTCCTGGCGGCTCTGACGATGCGTCTCTGTGGCAGCCATTTTTTGCCCAACTGGAAAGCTTTCCCTTCCTCGCCCAGGATGTTCTCGGCCGGTACTTTGCAGTTTTCGAGGGTGAGGAAGATAGGCTGGCGCGTTTGTGCTTCCCAGCCTTTTTTCTCCTCGCCGCCGACCACGGAGAAGCCCGGCGTGTCCTTGTCCACCAGGAAGCAGGTAACGCCGCCTCTGCGCCTTTTTTCGGGGTCGGTGACGGCGAAGACGATGGCAAAATAGTCCTGTCCTGCCCTGGAGAACGAGACCTTGCGACCGTTCAAGATGTAGTGGCTGTTGTCTTTCTTAGCTGTGGTTTCCAGAGCGGATATATCGTTTTGTTTTCCAGGCTCCAGCAGGGCGAGGTAAGCGTATTTCTGCCGGTTGAGCGTGGGCAAGAAGTAGTCCTGTTTTTGTTTCTCGTTGCAGTCGAAGAGCATGGGCGTAACATCGCCGAAGCTGAAGGGGATAATGGTCTGTGCCAGTGCCTCTTCCACCAGGCAGGTGCCCAGCACTCCCAGGCCGGAGCCGCCTAGCTCATCGGGTATGCCCACGCCCCACAAGCCCAACTCCTGCACCATCTTGAAGAGCTTGTCCTCGGTCTCAGGAGGCAGGTATGATAGGGAATCGCTGAGGTCGGCTGCCTTGCCCAGGATGGTTCTTTCCAATGGCTTCAACTGGTCATTGACGAAGTCTTTGACCATTGTCTGTATCATTGCCAGGTCTTCAGGTATGGTGAAGTCCATTGTCTAATACCCCCGAAATCAGGCTTGCGTGATGGCTTCCTCCACGAATAAATCCAGCTCGGGTTCGTCCTCATCTCCTAGTCGTTGTTCCAGTCTGGACATCACCTCTATCATGCGCCTGTTTACGATGTAGTTCTTGATGGTGGTGTCCACCTGCGGGCAGACCAGGACACAGGAATCGCACTGGTCGCAATCCTCGCCGACCAGGGTCTCCAGCGCCATGGAGGTGCGCTGTGCCGTTTTGTCACGGCGATGTGGCTCACGGGCCAGGATGGGACAGATGTCTATACAATTGCCGCAGCCTATACATTCCTTGTGCCCTACGATGTCTTCAGCGATGTTCAAGGCGTGGCTGGGGCCGAAGCCGCTGGAGAGCAGACGGCACCGAGCCACCGGCGGGCTATTGATATTAAGGATGTGATTCAGGATAGTCTCGACTTCTTTTATGTCTCTCTGTATGCGTAGTGGCATCGTTTTCTCCTGGTTCTCAAGCCGCTTTTACCTGGCCAGGCGCCAGCATATCTTTGGCGTAGTCGGCCAGGTAGTCGTAGGGTTGTCTGGCATAGTCAGGTAGCAGGCGAGGCGAGATGGGTCTGGACTTAGCAATGCCCGCTTTCTCAATTTCCTTTTGCCAGCGGCGGACGTGTTCCAGCGCAGGGTTGCCTGTTTTGGACTTCTTTGCGTAGTGGGCTGCGGCTCTGCCAGCCCTTCGGCCGAAGACGAATATATCCAGCGTGGAGTTGCCAATGAGACGGTTCCTGCCGTGTATTCCGCCGGCTACTTCGCCAGCGGCGAACAGCCCGGGGACAGTGGTAGCCCCGTCCGGGTCTATCTTGATGCCTCCATTCTGGTAGTGCAGAGTGGGATAGATGAGCATTGGCTCCTTGATGATGTCTATGTTGTAGCGGCCGAACTGCCGTACCATTGCCGGCAGCTCGCGCGCTATGGTGCCTTCACCGCGGATAAGGTCTATCATGGGCGAATCCAGCCAGACGCCGAGTTCCCCTGTGGGTGTCTTGATGCCCTTGTTGCGGCCTTTGCATTCGCGAATGATGGCTGAAGCCACCACGTCTCGAGGCTCCAGTGGCATGATGAACTGCTCACCTTCTATGTTGCACAGTTGTGCCCCCAGGGTTCTTACCTTTTCGGTGACCAGTTGTCCCAGAATTTGCACCGGGAAAACGGCGCCGGTGGGGTGATATTGCATGGTGTCGATGAAGATAAGTTCGGCGCCGGCGCGGTAGGCAAGCACCATGCCATCGGCGGTAGCGCCGTAATGGTTCGTGGTGGGGAAACCCTGTATGTGAAGACGGCCTATGCCTCCGGTGGCCAGAATCATGGCTTTGGCTTTGACCAGCACCAGCTCGTTGGTCTCAAGGTTTACCAGTACGGCTCCGCATACGGTTCCTTTCTCGTCCATTATCAGCTCGATGGCCGGTGCATATTCCAGGAAATCTATCTGGCGGTTCCTGAACTCATCGCGAAGGACGCGCATCTCCTCCAGGCCGGTGTAATCGCGGCAGGAATGCAACCGCAGCCTTGAGGCACCACCCCCGGATAGCTCGTGCATGGAGCCATCGGGGTTCTTGTCCCAGCAGATGCCAAGGTCCTCCAGCCACTTGATGGCAGAGGGGGCGTCTTTGACCAGGGCTTCCACTAATTCAGGGATGTTGGCATAGTGGCCCCCGCCAATGGTATCGATGTAATGGATGAGGGGAGAATCCTCGGGCCTATCGGCTGCCTGCGTGCCGGCCTGGGCGCCGACAGTGTTGGCATCGCCCAGGCGCAGCTTGGTGGCCACTAAAACCTTGGCACCGTTTTCCTGGGCAAGCAGCGCTGCTGAAGCCCCGGCGCCGCCGAAGCCGATTATGAGCACATCAACATCGAAGTCGAACTTATCGATTTTGATTTTGGCGGGGTCGATACGGCTGTTGCCTTCAAGAAGGTCGGCCAGCTCCAACGGAGCTTTGCCGCCCTTGTTTGGCCCCACGACTAGCTGGCGCATGTTCTTCTCGATAAAATCGGGATGGAATTCCTTGAGAAGGGGCGCCTTTTCGGCATCGCTTAAGCGAGGCATTTCTTCCTTGAGGCGTTTTTCCCTGGTGGCTTCGACTTTCCTGATGCTTTCTTCCATATAAGCCGGATAGGGCATTTGTTTCCTCCAAAAAAAATTAGTAAGCCGCCTCTATATCCCGAGATTGATATAAACGCTGTAGCTCATTTTTATCAGCCTTCTTCAGCTTGTCTATTTCAGCGTTGTACTTGCCAGCTTCGATTTCCTTTATCCTGTCATCGAGGTGCTTGGAGCGCGGCGCCAAATAGCGGCCGTAAAGACGACGGCAGAGCAGAGCGTAGTTGTAGGGAACCAGCCCCTGGGGGCATCTGGCAGCACACAAGCCGCACATGACGCAATCGAAGGACTTGTTCATCACTTCGGGGATATCGCCTCGGAGCGCATCCGACATGTACCACATTACCTCCAGCTCTTGGGGACAGGCCTTGGTGCATGTATTGCAACCGAAGCATTTCTCCATCAGGGGATAGATGGAGAGTACAGTGGCCCCCACTGGTTCCAACTTCTCTATATCGTAAATAGCCTTGGCCGCAGGGAAAAAAGGTATCTGTGCCAGATACATGTCTTGTTCTACAGTCTTCTGACAGGCGAGGTCGAACCTTAGCTGGGGGTCGTTCTTGAAGTTATAAACGGTGGCGCAGGCGCCGCAGAAGCCGGCCCGGCAGCCGACGCCGCGAACCAGCCGATAGCCGCAGTATTCCAGTGCGGTCATGATGGTAAGCCCTTCGGGCACCTTGTAGTGCTTACCCATGATATAGACGTCAATCAGCTTAATGTCTTCGCTCATAGCTTTCTCCTTGCTACAAGATTGCTTCCTTGTGCCGGGCGCACCAGCACTGTATGTTGACCGCCACCGGCAGGCTGGCGATATGAGCAGGGAAAGTCTCAGCGTGGACGGCAAGGGCGGTGATTCTCCCGCCATACCCCATCGGCCCGATGCCCAGATTGTTGACCTGTTTCAGGACATCCCTTTCCAGTTCAGCGACCTCTGGGTCTGGATTCGGCTCGCCCACTTTGCGCAGCAGCGCCTTTTTGGCTAATGTCATGGTCTTGTCAGTGGTTCCGCCGATGCCCAGGCCGATTATTATCGGGGGGCAGGGATTGCTTCCGGAGTTATTGACTACTTCGGTCACGAAATCGATGATTCCCTGTCGGCCTTTGGCCGGGGTGAGCACGGTAAGGCGGGAGCAGTTTTCCGAGCCACCGCCCTTGGGA
>VGOF01000121.1 GCA_016875975.1 Chloroflexota bacterium
TGCGAGCTATTGGACGAAGGTAATGAGGCTGTTGAAGAAGTCCTCTCTGTCTTTGCGAACCGAAGCTGCGGGAGAGGCATGGCAAAGGCAAAGGGTTAAGAACACGATTTTCTACTCAGAGAAAAGGAACACCTTTAGAGTTTAGATGTCACACATCGATTTAAGCCCCTTTGTGGACGCCGTCAGGGAAAGAGCCGAGCTGCTCCCGCGATATGCAGAACGGCAGAAGGTTTTCGGCTGGTTCTGCACCTATACCCCTATTGAATTGATTCACGCGGCAGGGTTTCTGCCGGTAAGAATTTACGGCGGCGCCACGCCGATTAAGCTGGCCAACACGTTAGTTCCCGACTTTGTTTGTCCCTATATGCGGACTTCCCTGGAGAGGGCGCTGAGAGGCGAGTATAAGTATCTCTCCGGCGTCATCCAGGGCTATACCTGCGATGTGCCATGCGGTATTATCAATATCTGGGAAGAAAACGCTGGCCCAGGGCTGTTCCATTCCGTGCCTCTGCCCTATAATACGACTGAGAGCGCCAAATCCTTCTACCGCGAGACGCTCACCGAACTCACCCAGAAACTGGCTGCGTATGGCGGCAATATCGATGCGGACTCGCTGCAGCGTTCCCTCGACCTTTACCGGGAAATACGCACGTGCCTGCTCCATCTGCACGAACTTCGTTTCCAGAACCGTCTGGCGCTATCGGCAAGCGGATTTTACACGGTAGCCGAGGCTGGTTTTTCTTTGCCTCCCGATGTATATCTCAAATATCTCCAGAGCCTCACCAGCGCCCTAGGTAACAAAGAACCTCGAAAAACCGCAGGCATACCGGTCATCGTATCTGGCAGTCTCCTTGAGGACACGACAGTCTTTGACCTCATCGAATCGGCCGGCGGCAGGGTTGCTGCCGACGACCTTTGTAACGGCTATCGCTTCTGCTGCCCTGCCGATGGTACCGGCTCTGATCCCATGGAGCGTCTCATCGACCGCTATATGCGCCGTTTTCCCTGCCCTGCCCGGTCGGTCATCGGCGACCGGGTAATCCGCATCAAGGAACTCATAGAACGGTCAGGGGCAGCGGGTGTCATCTTTGTCTTCCAGAAATTCTGCACGCCACACCTGGCGGACTACCCTGCCCTCGCCGATGAACTTAAAAAGGACGGCATCCCGGTGCTGCAGGTTGAGACAGATGAGACCATCAGTAACAGAGGACAATTGAAGACCAGGTTCGAAGCCTTCTTCGAGATGATTGGGGTATAGGATGGAAAAGACGCAGAAATCCACCAAGAGACTGGCCACAGCCAAAGAGTTGCGGCAGATAGTCGCCGACTTCTACCTGGAAGGCCACCAGGCAAAACAAGCCGGTAAGCCCATCGGCTGGATGCCACCGATGAACGGACTCATCGAGATTTTCTACGCAATGGACCTGATGCCGGCCTTTCCCGAGAACTGGTCGCCAGTCTGCGCTGCCTTTGGGTTGAACGATAAGAATTTCCAGACCGCCGAGGAAATGGGCTTTTCCCGAGACCTTTGCGGCTACATGCGAAATAACGTGGGCTATATTTACGGGATGATGGGAACAGCAGGAGTACCGCTCGGCGGGCTGCCCGAGCCAGACATGGTTTTCCTCCCTGGCGGCGGCTGCGTTCCAACCATGAAGAATTTCCAGTACATTGCGCGTAGATTTCCGGAAGCGAAGGTCTTTAAAGCCGACCTGCCCCAGGTACCCATTGAGAACATCCAGCGCTATCACATCGACTACGCCATCAGCGAAATAAACCGCATCATCGCCTTTCTCACCGAGGTGACTGGAAGGAAGTTAGACTACGACCGGCTGAAAGAGGCAGTCCGTCTTTCTGACCAGGCCTGTGCACTGTGGGACGAGATTATGGCATACCGGCGATACAAACCCACTCCGCTCTCGGCTGCTGAGATTGGCCTCATGTTCGTCATGGTAACCAGGCAGGGCACCCAGATTGCCGTGGATTACCTCACCAGGGTCAGGGACGAGGTGCGGGAGCGCGCCGAAAGGGAAATCGGAGTAATCGCCGATGAGAAAATTCGCCTGTACTGGGATAACATCCCCCTCTGGTACAACCTGGGGCTGTTCAACTACTTCGAGAGGTTTGGTGGCGTTGTGGTGGCGGAAACATACTCGGCAGCCTGGTCAATCCGGCTCGATGTGGACAAGCCCATCGAGGCTCTGGCTATGAAATCGCTCATGTCATATCCCATGGTTTCCTGCGTCTCGATGAAGAGGAGAAAGGAGATGGTACTCCGCGCTTGCCGCGACTACTCCATAGACGGTGCCATTCTGCACTCCAACAAGTCCTGTCTTCCCATTACCCTGGGGCAGATGGATATAGAGCGTGCGCTACAGGAGGAACTTGGCATATCATCGGTCATCATCGAAGCTGACCACATGGATCCCAGAAATTTCTCAATTGCCCAGTTCGAAGAGCGCGTCAACCCCTTCATGGAAATGCTGCTGGCAAGGACTTCTCCTACATCAAGGTAGGAAGCAAACCGTTTCACCAATAGACTTAAGAAATGCGAAATACGCAGGTGAGTCTTACACCAGTGAGATATAATTGAAACTGACGGATAGACGAATTGCCGTGATTTCCAGCAGGTGTGAAAACAAAATCAAAGTTTAAATAGTTTTCCAACAAGCACGAAGTAAAATAGTGGACATGAAAGCTAAACAGAAATTCAGCAAATTAGATCGACTGTTGCATTCAGTTAGGGAATGGATACCTGGTTCGTGGAGAAAAGCCATAGCCCGGATAGGTCTGGCTGCAGTTGTTGGATTTGGCGGTCTGGCTTATGGATGTATTGGAAAAGATGATATTCCTCCGGTTATTCAAGAATGGAAAGCACCTGAATGGGTAGTTGAAGGTGAAGATGTCAGCTTTAAGGTCGATGCTTATGACAATAGAAAAGTTGAAACAGTTTATTTACAATTTGGTGATGGAACTAGTGTACCTTTGACAAAGACTTATACTGAAAAAGCAGAAGGTGAAAAATCCAATTGGGAGACTAGTCTCAAACTTAGTCCTGGAGAATATATATTTAGTGTAGTAGCAAAAGATAAGAAAAATGAGACTAAGGCTGATGGAAAGATTACTGTTTATCCAAACGATGCTGATGGGGATGGACTTGGTTATAGGGATGAATTGAAATATGGAACTGATCCTAATAAGAAGAATCCTGTTGTGAAATATGCTTTAGATAAAGGACTTGAAGTCTATTTTCCTAAGTTGAAGCATCTAGAAGCAGATGAAGTAATGGATAATAATGAAAAGGCACTGATTGACTTATTGTATGTATATAATCCAAAAGTAAGCCAGACACTTCCAACACTTTATGATGAAGTTCTAATCTTGCCAGAACTCTTAGTAGTGGATGAAAAGGATGTGACTGGCTTGGGAAAAATATTTAAAGCAGCAAGTGATCCACAATATAAAAATCCCTTTGAAGAAATGTTCAAAGAAGGTGTTCCAGATAAGAGAGGATCTTGTACGGCTTTACAGGCCACATTATGGATTGCTTATGACGGAGACAATTTTTATGATATTATCAGAAACTATTCTAATTCTCAAGAAAAATTGATAAGCTTTGCTTGGAAAAATACAAGAGAATCTAATAATTATAAATCTGATAGATGGAAAGAATTTGATGAAGTTGTTTATAGATTGAATTCTCCTGAATTGGTTTACATGTATATGAAAGACAACTTTTCAATTAAGACTACGATACATGATAGAAGAGTTGCTATGCATAACAACATTGGTATTTGGCCGCTTATAAGTTCAGTTGAAGTTTTTAATATAAAAGGTGGTGTTTGTGCTGATCAAAGTACGTTTGGGGTTCGTTGTCTTGTTTATAATGGTTACAAGGTTGATAGTTATGGTACAAACACAAATTATATGGAGACAGAAAAGGACTATGCAACTTGTCACCTTGGTGCGCTTGTTGGTGAGGACGGACATTCTGTAGTTTTATATGTTAAAGATGGAAAGTTCTATACAATAGATAATGTCTTACCTTGGAACTCCGGGATAATGGGGCCATATGATACAATTGAAAAAGCTGCAGATGCTACATATCCTGGATGGGTATATTATGAGATATGTAACTATGCTAATAAACTTATTAGAACCGTCTACAAAAACCAACTAAAAAAATAAAAAGTCTATTGAAATAGTCTAGATATATTCGTTTGATAATTCTTTTTTGCAGTTTTTTTGATAATAAGATTCATACTTCTTTGATATTAATTTATCTGCTATTATTTCTTCTTTTAGTGTTACATCAACATTACAAAACGTCACTTTCACCGCGCTCCATGCCGGGCGGTCTATTTTATCGCCACCAGCTCAATTTCGAACGTCAGGTCTTTGCCGGCTAGAGGGTGGTTAGCATCTAGCGTAACTGTGGTGTCCGTGACTTTGGTGATGGTATATATGCGCGTCGTACCATCAGTGTGGGTTCCATGCAACTGACCTCCTACCTTTGGCTCAAAGCCGTTGGGAAGTTCCTGGCGAGATGCTTCTTCTACCAGGTTGTTATTGCGCGTGCCATAGGCATCCTTCGCTGGAATGGTGACGGTTTTCTTTTCCCCCACCTTCATCCCCCGCACAGCCTTTTCAAAGCCGGGAATCATCTGCCCCTCGCCCAGCTTGAACTCCAGAGGCTCACGCTCCGCCGATGAATCGAACACCGTGCCATCCGCCAGTTTCCCGGTATAGTGCACCTGAACTGTATCGCCATTCTTGGCTCCGCCTGCACCATCCGCCGCACATCCAGGCAGTAGCACGGTCCCTAACAGCATGATTGCCACTAGAACAAGATAGCTGTATTAACCTCCAACGGGTTATTTTAGGTGCTCCCAATCCTCAGCAGATATGCGATAGCCCAAGATTTGCTCCACTTCCTGCAGCATTATCCGTAGTTGAGGTACTGAGTATTCAGAATTGGAAGGGATGGCCAGCCGATGCTGCCCACAGACCATGAACTGGTGTTTCGTTCCGGAATAGGGTCCTACAAAGCCCAATTTCTTGAGGCGGTTAACAAAGTCCCGGCGCTTACACCGCCTCCACCGGCTCACGTCTAGGCTCCTTATTGAGGTCTATGCCATCAATCACTGGCAGAACATGGCCAAGCTTGAGCCC
>VGOF01000122.1 GCA_016875975.1 Chloroflexota bacterium
CCAGTAACTATCTTGCCCTGCTCTTGCAGCTTTTCTTTCATAGCCAGCACTTCATCCCGGCCACCTGTCTTGGTCATAGTGGTGCAGGTACCGCAGCCTACAATGAAAACCCTGTCCAGCCCATCCAGTTGTCCCTTGATCTCCTCAAACGGTTTCTGTTTAGTTATAGATTTCATAGTCACACTCTCCTAAAGCACTGCTTCGCTTCACAGCAAAGCCCATCATCGCTCCAGGTCACATCTGAGGCATCGCTTTGCCTCTTGCACAGCTATCTCATCCGAGAAACTGAGCTCTATTTCTTCAAAGCTGCTCTTCCTCTCCTCTGTAGGCAACCTAGGCACCTCCAACCTCTTTTGTGACTCCCACGCCTCCTCTTCAAGCTTAGTAGCAGCTTCCAGGATAACCTCCGTCTTCATGTCATACATCTCCACCCTTGACGTATCGGCCTTGAGGTATTTATCTATAGCCAGCGCCCCCCTCCTGCCCGCAGCGATAGCCTCTATCACCATACCCGGGCCAGTGACAAAATCTCCACCGGCAAAGACACCAGGGACATTGGTAGCCAGTGTATTGCTATCAACCGCCAGAGTTTCCCACCTGGTCCGCTCCAAGGCACTATCGGGAGGCAAAAAAGACAGGTCAGGCGCTTGGCCAACAGCGGCTATTACTGTGTCCGCCTCCACAAAGAACTCTGACCCAGAAATCGGCAGCGGCCGGCGTCGACCGCTGGCATCCATCTCTCCCAACTGCATGCGGATACACTGCAAACCAGTGACTTTCCAATTATCATTAACGATGCGAGTTGGGCTAACCAGGAAATTGAACTGTATGCCCTCGGCCACCGCCTCATCATACTCTACCTCTGTCACAGGCATTTCCTCACGAGACCTCCTGTAAAAAATGCTAACCCCATCCGCACCAAGCCGCAGCGACGTCCTTGCCGCATCCAATGCCACATTGCCACCACCGATGACAGCCACCTTCTTCCCGACCCTGACCTGCTTCCCTACCTTCACATCTCGCAGGAATCGCAGCCCGTAGTGAAAACCCTCCACATCTTCCAACTCACCAGGTATCCCCACACGCTGGCTGCGCTGAGCACCAGCAGCTACAAACACAGCAGCAAAGCCATCTTTCTTCAAATCATCGACGGTGAGATTGGCACCAACAGGAGTATTGTATCTTATGTCAACACCACGCCTGGCAATATACTCTATCTCCTGCTCGATAACCTTACGAGGCAATCGGAAATCAGGAATAGCCACAGAAAGCATCCCGCCGCCCACTGGCAAAGCCTCGAAGACGGTAGCCCCATATCCCATCTGGGCCAGATAATAGGCACAACTGAGTCCCGTCGGCCCTGCACCTATGACCGCCACTTTCTGAGGTCTAGTCCTGGGAAACGGTTCGGGCGGAGGCAACTTCGAAATGTTATCGAAATACCAATCGGCAGCAAATCGCTTCAGCGACCTGATGGCCACCGGTTCATCCATCTCACCACGACGACACCTACCCTCGCAGGGGTGATGGCAGATACGACCGCATATAGCTGGGAATGGGTTCCTATCCCTGATGGTTTCCACAGATTCTAGGTATTCGTCACTAGCGATATGAGCAACATATTTGGGAATGTTGATGCCCACCGGACAGGTGTGCTGGCAGGGTGATATCATCAAAGAATCGCAGACAGCAGCAGGGCATTTCTTTTCCCTTATGTGGGTCTCATATTCGTCACGAAAATAGTTTATGGTAGTCAGCACCGGATTGGGACAGGTCTGTCCCAGGCCACATAGCGAACTTTCCTTCACTGTCCTGGCAATATTAAGCAATGTGGCGATATCGCTATCTTGCCCCTTGCCTTGCGTTATCCTGGTCAATATCTCCAGCATCTGCCTGGTTCCCAGTCTGCAGGGTACACACTTGCCACATGACTCATCCTGGGTAAAACTCAAGAAATATCTGGCAACTTCCACCATGCAGGTAGCCTCGTCCATGACTACCATGCCACCAGAGCCCATTATGGAACCAAGCTGAGCCAGTGAGTCATAATCCACGGGCGTATCAATAAATCTGGTGGAAATACAACCGCCCGATGGGCCACCAGTCTGCACCGCCTTGAAACGCTTGCCACGAGGGATTCCACCGCCGATGTCAAAGATAACTGTAGACAAAGGCGTGCCCATTGGCACCTCTACCAGCCCACTGTTGGCTATCTTACCAGTCAAAGCAAAGACAGCAGTTCCTTTGCTCTTCTCGGTACCCAGGCTGGCAAACCATTCTGCCCCTTTATCTATAATCACAGGCACCGCAGACAGTGTCTTCACGTTGTTGATATTGCTGGGCTTGCCATCCAGGCCAGATTGCGCCGGGAAGGGCGGACGAGGACGTGGCATACCACGCTTGCTCTCAATAGAAGCAATTAGTGCCGTCTCCTCGCCACAGACAAAAGCACCAGCGCCTTCTTTGACATGAATAACAAAGCTGAAGTTCGAGCCGAGGATGCCAATGCCCAAAAAACCTCTCTGCTGTGCCTGCTCCAGTGCAATACAGAATCGCTTCACCGCCAGTGGATATTCAGCACGAACATAAATATAACCCTCCCTGGCACCTATCGCATAGCCAGCAATAGACAGACCTTCAATAACAGCATGAGGGTCCGCCTCTAGGATGGAGCGGTCCATGAATGCACCCGGGTCACCTTCATCCGCATTACAGATGACATACTTAATGGCCCCGGGGCTAGCCCGGCAGAACTCCCACTTTCGCCCCGTGGGGAAGCCGGCACCCCCCCTGCCTCGCAACCCCGACTTCTTGATTTCCTCAATGACTTCTTCCGGCTTCATCAGCAGCACTTTCCGCAGCGCCCTGTAACCACCAGCTTCAATATAATGGTCTATCTTCTCTGGGTTGATACGCCCACAGTTGCGCAGGATGACACGCTGCTGCTTCTTATAAAAATTTATCTCTGCATAGTAGGGAACCCTTTGCCCTGTGGCAGGGTCACAATAAAAGAGACGTTCCACGGGTTTGTTATCCCGGAAATGGGATGTGACGATCTCGGCAGCATCTTCTGGTTGTACGCGTGTATAGAAAATGCCTTCAGGTTCGATAACTACATTGGGACCTTGCTCGCAGAATCCATGGCACCCAGTGAAATCAACTTCCACCCCTGCCACTTTATGGAGTCCAACCTCTGCCTTGAGCGCCTCGTAGACAGCATCACCACCACCGGAAACACACCCCGTGCCCTGGCAAACAAAAACGGTTCGTTGGTTTGCCATGCTACTCCCCGCTGTCCCTCTTAGTGAATATCTGAGCCACTTTTCTAGGATTCACATGTCCATAAGTGGTGGTGCCGATAACCAGATTCGGCGCCAGTGCACACACGCCGATGCAGGCAACCGTCTCCAATGTGTACTCGTAATCTGGCGTAGTCTCTCCTTCCTCAATCCCCAGATGCTGTTTCACCAGCTTCAGGATAGTCTTACCTCCGCGTACATGACAGGCAGTACCCCGACATACTCGGACCACATTCCTCCCCTGTGGCTTGGTATAGAGCTGAGAATAGAAAGATATCACACCCTGCACCTGCACAGGATACAACCCCAAAGCACTAGCTATGCGCGATGTGGCCTCTGGCGGGATATAACCAACATCCTCCTGTATCTTCTGAAGCAGTGGAATCAGAGCCCACCTCTGCCGCTGGCATTCCCTTATCATCTCATCTATTCGCCCCAGGTCAACACCTTGCTTCTTTGCCGATTTAGTCATCAGCACTCACCCTCTCTAGTTTCACTGAACACGACTTCACAGCCAAAGCCTTCGTTTGGTTGTCTGCAACAAAATCAAACAAACCAAATACAGGAGCCTCCGGCCAGGAAGCAGACATGAACACATTGCCTTTGCTTACCGCTCCTGTTATTCTGGCCTCTACAATCACTTGACCCACAGGAGACGACAATCTGACCTTATCGCCGTCTTTGACCTTTAGTTTCTTGGCGTCAGCCGAATTGACCTCCACAAATGCCTCAGGCATGAACTTCTTCAATCTTGCCGACCTTGAGCTTCGAGTGCCGGCCCCGAATTGGTAAAGCACGCTTCCTACCAAAAGCGTTAAGGGAAAACCATCACCTGAGCCGATAGGCCGTGGAACCTGTTCCAACAACGAAAAATGCTTGTGCTCAGACGGCCTGTAATTGACACGCCCATCCCACAGACCCTTAGCATCAAGCTTTGCATAGCTCACGCCGCCATACAAAGGAACCAGCTCCGCTATCTCATCCATGACTTCCTTGGAAGAAAGATAAGCCATAGAGTAGTCCATATTATCGGCCAGCCGAAGTATAATCTCCCAGTCCGGCAAGCTGTCCCCCAGTGGGTTCAAGGCTTTTCTGAGCCGTTGCACTCTACCCTCAAAGTTGGTAAACGTCCCCTCCCTTTCAGCGAAGCTCGCTGCAGGCAAAACTACCTTTGCCAACTTGGCCGTCTCGGTGAGAAACATATCCTGCACCACCAGAAAATCCAACGACTCAAGCGCCTGTCTTACCACATCGGAATTGGGGAAGCTGACTACCGGGTTCTCTCCAACGATATACATGCCCCTGATACTACCCGACTTCGCTGCCTTAACCATTTCAAAAGCAGTCAGGCCAGCCTCGGTCAGCAGCCGGCAGCCCCAGCGCGCTTCGAATTTTTCCCTTACCTTGGCATCTATCAAGGGCTGATAGCCAGGAAGATAATCAGGCAAACTCCCCATATCACAGGCGCCTTGCCCATTGCTGTCTTGCTGGAGCATATACAGGCATCCACCATCACCCGTGTCTGTCAACAGGACTAGATTGGCCAAAGCAGCCATCCCATCGCCCTGTTGTCCAACACCACTGCCACATACAATAGATGCCTTCTTAGCTCCAGCAAATAACTTTGCAGCCTGGACTATATCCACCCACTTCACACCCGTGACACCCTCAATATTCTCAGCAGTGAACCCCTGCAACGCCTTGGCCAATGCCTCGAAATTGTCCACTCGCTTTATCACGCTATCCTTGTCAAACAGCTTCTCTTCTATGATGGTTCTGGCCATTCCGTTTATCAAAGCTGCATCAGTGCCAGCTTTAGGCTGCAGCCACAGATGCGCCCAGGAGGCAAGCACCGTCTG
>VGOF01000123.1 GCA_016875975.1 Chloroflexota bacterium
AGAAGTGGCAATGGCGTGTGCGGAGTGCAGCTCAAAGATATGATTTCAGGGGAGATACATCAAGCTAAGGCGCGCATTGTATTGAATGCCGCTGGCCACTGGGCGGATCGCGTCAGCAGTATGTTCGGCAATAATCCAAAGCGCCTAATACGCCGAACCAAGGGTATACATCTCCTTGTTCCCCAACTTTCCCAAAATGCCACTGTATGTTTTGCTCAGTCAGATGGTCGCCTTTTCTTCGTCATGCCCTGGCAAGGTTACTCCCTTATAGGAACCACCGATACCGATTATTCTGGAGACCTGGATATCCTGTATTCGGAATCCAGTGATGTAGCCTATCTGCTCCCCGAGATTCGAAGAGCTTTCCCCAATTTTAGAACTGAAGAGGTCTTTTACACTACGGCTGGTTTACGGGCATTGGCCAGCACTGAGGGCAAGAAAGCATCAGACGTCTCCCGGTCACACAAATTAGTAGACCACGAACAGAAAAACGGCATCGCCGGCTTTATCTCAGTGCTAGGAGGAAAGATTACCGGCTATCGCGCCATAGCCCAGGAAGCGGTTGACCTTGTTTGCAAAAAGCTCAAGCTAAATGCGCCTTGCCTCACTGCAACAACACCACTGCCTGGAGCACCCTCTGTACAAGCAACCGAAATCTCCAGGACTGCTCAGCAGAGCGGCTTATCAGTCGAGACGATAGGACACCTCGCTGGGCTCTATGGTTCACGCTTGCCACAAATAACGGAACTGGCACACCGTAGTCCCAGAGGCAGACAACCCATCTGTTCCCATTGCCCTGACATCCTGGCACAAATTGAACACAGCATAAAAGAAGAGGCAACCTGCACCGTTAGCGATTTCCTGCTTCGTCGCAGTGGAGTCGGGCTTAGCCCTTGCCAGGGACTTGATGCTGCAGAGACAGTAGCTAGCGAGATGGGACATCTACTTGGATGGAACGCTGCTGAACAGCAGCAACAAGTGGAAGCGTATCGCGCACAGGCAGCTCTCGGCCAACGCTACCTGATAAAACCCGAATAGCTGCCAGAGCCAAGACGCCAAATCACACGCCAGCGCTGTCACTGGTCATCTGCACATTAAGCAAATTTCGGGAAACAAGTTACTTCTTAGCAGGCAGCAATCCGCGTAAATACTCTAGTGCTGAGCGTAATTTATCACCTATCCATCTTCCAAAATCGTGTAGCCAAGTAGCCAAGGAACTCTTAGCGCTGGCAAATGGCTCAATTCCCGAAAAGGCACAAAGCAGTACAGCTAACAAGATAACTACAACAGACATAATCACAACCGCGCCAACCCCTACCATTGTTCTGCGCCACAGGGACTTCCCCAAAAGAGAACACATGATCGCTCCCACCAACAAGATAATCCCCGGGGCATGACTCACACGACCAGTTATCAGAAGGATGATTGCCCACAAAACAGCAGCGTCACAGGCGAGAGACAACACAAACAGAAATAGCTTCGCCCAGGAAAATCTGGAGCGATCAGAACCGTACCCCTCCAGCGATTCGCCTTTCCAAGCTTTTTTGTCAGGCATCGGCACCATTATACTTCCAGCCAACAGGGAAAAGAAATATCTCAACCCAACCGGACCATGTAGGAATCGCCACTTTCTGGTATATTGTGCTCTCACTTGATGTTTTCTATTCATTAGCCAAAGGAGGTGTCCATGAAAAAAATAATCTATAACGTGGATGGTCTGAGCAAAGGTGGGCCATATTCCCATGTTGTGGAGGCAGGAGGATTTCTATTTGTTTCCGGCGTGATTCCAATGGATATTGACAAGGAGTCAGTGATTACTGATAATATCCAGCAAGCCACCAAGCTCGTTCTCAACAATATCAAGAGAGCACTAGCGTCAGTTGGCAGTAACCTTGAAAAGGTGGTGAAGGTAACAGTTTTCCTGCGAAACATGGATGACTTCAACAGCATGAACGAGGTTTACAAGACATTTTTCTCTGATATGCCCCCTGCACGCTCATGCGTAGCTGTCAAGGGAATCCCGGCCAATGCTCCAATCGAAATGGAGGTTATCGCCATAAAGTAGACTTGCGGCTTCATACCACTTATTATGTCTT
This sequence comes from Chloroflexota bacterium, assembly GCA_016875975.1. Taxonomy (GTDB): domain Bacteria; phylum Chloroflexota; class Dehalococcoidia; order GIF9; family UBA5629; genus VGOF01. The sequence continues at coordinate 2,097 of VGOF01000123.1, forward strand.
TGCACACATGCAGAGTGTGTTTGCAGATTCGCGTATCACAGAGGTCTAAATGCAGCTATGCCACAGATGATATTTGAGAAACGTTGTGCATTTTGCCATGGGCAAGGCACAATATCTGACACACGAGGAACTGTTTCTCCGCGCATGGCGTGCCCGGTATGTATGGGCAGAGGACACAATCTCGTACCCAGAGACGCACAACCTTGTGGTTATTGCCGGGGCAGTGGACGCTTACAAATGGGCGGGGATGAATGGAAAATATGCCCCGACTGTCATGGCATAGGCTTTGCCTGGTGAGGATGAAAAGACTCCCAACTACTAAGAGCACTTTCCTCATAATCAACTAGCTTGTTTTTCGCTTGACAAAAACACGGGAAATAACATACCATTATCATCGCCATCGACCCATAAGGCGGTGAGCTCCTAACAACTCAATAATTAAGACCGCTTGGATCAGCAGCGACCGAGACGGGACATAGCAATGTGTGCTTATGAGCCTTCTCAGTTACGGCTGAGAAGGCTCTAGTTTTTAGCAATGTATAATGCAATAACAGATGTAACCGGGGTGAGAGTAGGCCACTACACAGACACCGATTCAGTGACTGGCTGCACCGTAATTCTCTGTGAAAATGGAGCAGTCGGTGGAGTCGACGTCAGAGGCTCAGCCCCGGGCACCAGAGAAACAGACCTCCTTCGGCCTACAAACCTTGTAGAGCGCATACATGCTATCCTGCTGAGTGGCGGAAGCGCATACGGATTGAACGCTGCCGGAGGCGTCATGCACTATCTTGAAGAGCGGGGGTATGGATACGACACAACAGTAGCGAAAGTGCCAATTGTTCCGGCCGCTGTAATCTTTGACCTTAACGTAGGCAACCCTACAGTACGACCCGGCTTTGAAGAAGGCTATAAGGCCTGCCTTGCAGCTACAGACAAGGCGGTTCCAGAAGGCAGCATAGGAGCTGGCACTGGGGCTACAGTGGGAAAGATATTAGGCATCGAAAATGCCATAAAAAGCGGGCTGGGTACGGATAGCCAGATGATTGCAGGTGATATCGTAGTGGCTGCACTTGTTGTCGTCAATGCTGTCGGCGACGTGGTTGATTCCAGAAACGGCAAGACTATAGCCGGACCACGAAACGAGCAAAACAAAGGTTTTCTGAGCACATTAGACCTTCTCAAGCAGATGTGTGATTGGCAATCGTGGGCAGCTACCAACACTACACTTTGCGTCGTGGCGACTAATGCCAGCCTCAGCAAGGAGCAAGTGAACAAACTAGCCCAGATGGCACAAGATGGATTCGCCAGAGCTATAAATCCAAGCCATATGATGCATGATGGCGATACAGTATTCGCCTTGTCTCTCGGTGACAAGACCTGTGATATCAACATACTGGGGTCTGTAGCAGCCGATGTCGTATCCAGGGCTATAGTCAGGGCAGTTCAAAAAGCAAAAACGCTCGGGGGAATACCTTCAATAAGCGATATGGTCAAATGAAAAAGCAAGATATAACAGTGGGTTTTATCGGAGCCGGTACTACAGGAACTGCTTTAGCCGTTAGGCTCGCCCAGAAGGGATACCGTGTTATCGCAGTAGCCAGCAGAACACAATTGTCTGCTGAGACTCTGGCCAAGAGAATAAACGGCTGCAAGGTCAGCAAATCAGCACAAGAAGTAGCCGATGCCGCACAGATTGTCTTCATAACTACACCAGACGACGCCATTGCAAAAGTAGCCGCCGAAGTCAACTGGCATGAGAAACAAAACATTGTGCATTGCAGTGGTGCCCACTCAGTAGATTGCCTGAAACCTGTCACCAGATACAGGGCATTAGCCGGCTGCCTTCATCCCCTACAAACTTTTGCCAGCGTGGAGCAGGCCATAAATAACATACCCGGCTCAACCTTCGCCCTGGAAGCCCCAGAACCACTCTTGACCACCCTCAAAAATATGGCTACCGCTCTGGAGGGCGACTGGGTAGTGCTCAAAGCTGGCGATAAAGTGCTGTACCATGCTGCTGCTGTCTTCGCCTGCAACTATCTAGTCACTCTGGTGAAATTGGCCACAGACCTCTGGCAAACCTTCGACGTGCCACCTGCAAAAGCCACAAAAGCCCTTATGCCTCTGCTACGCGGAACGTTGAACAACATCGAGAATGTAGGATTGCCCAATTGCCTTACAGGCCCTATCGCTAGAGGTGACCTTGGGACCATCGCGAGACATCTGGCAGCGCTAGAAAAAGATAACCTGGCTCTACTGAATATGTACCAGGAGCTAGGCTTGCAAACTATACCCGTCGCCTTAGCCAAAGGCAAAATCGATTCACAGAGAGCAGTAGAGCTACAGGCTCTGTTAAACAAGAAACCAGCTATAGGGGGTCCCTTATGAGAACAATGCTACGAAGTAAAATTCACAGGGCTCGCGTCACTCAGTGCAACGTTGACTACGAGGGCAGCATTACTATTGATAAGAGCTTGATGGAGGCTGCTGATATTCTGCCATATGAACGTGTAGACGTTCTGAACATTAATAATGCCGCCAGGTTCAGTACCTATGTAATAGAAGGCAAAAGAGACTCAGGCGAAATTTGCTTGAACGGCGCGGCGGCTAGACTGGTAGCCAAAGACGATCTAGTCATCATCCTTTCCTATCATGAGGTACACGATGAAGAAGCGGCCACAGTCACACCAAGACTGGTTTACGTGGACTCGGAAAACAGAATTATTGAAACAAAAAGGGAAAAGGACTGGGCCAAAGACCTGATCTCATCTATGTAGGAGGTAACAAGATGCGCGTCACTGTAAGCGAAATCAAGCAACTCAAGCAGAAAAAAGAAAAAATCGTGATGCTCACGGCCTACGACTATTCCACAGCCAAGCTGGTGGACGAAGCCGGCGTACCCCTTATTTTAGTTGGAGATAGCTTGGGCATGGTCTTGCTAGGATATGACTCAACCATCCCTGTCACCATGGACGAGATGATTCACCATACCAAGGCAGTG
>VGOF01000124.1 GCA_016875975.1 Chloroflexota bacterium
TGGGTGACAGCACAGATGACTGGCTTATTTGCACTCATGATGCATGGCGTGGCTATCCCAGGATAATCGTTTGCTATGAGAGATTGGCTGCTCTCACCAGATTAGCCCGGATAGGAGCGGTGAGGCATGAAACGGCTCATAGTGCTTTACACTGCTCTCTTGAGTTCAGCATCTTCAGAGTCCCGGAAGAGTGTCGGCATGCGGCCATGATAAAGAGCATAGATATGGCTGTCCTGGAGCAGGTACTGTACTATGTGTCGGCTGCGGTGAAAGATTGCGAAGCTACCAAGCTCCTGGTGGACTCTGGCTTCATCGACTGTCAGTTTGCCTTCGGCTTGGAGACGCTGAGCATTTCGGAACAAGACAAGCTCAACTGGAAGTCAGCCATGGGGAATCGCAAGGCTAGATTTATCTACGAGTCTGCGCTGCTGAGGCCGACGCTATTTGCCCATCCCCTATTGTCATTGCCACGGTCTAACAGGATTCCCCTGGAGATGCAGGTCTATTTGGGCAGGCGTATTGAGGAGATATTGGAGCACCTGGGAGACACTGAGCGGAACAAGTTATTGCAGGTGGCCAACATCATTGCTGGGGGGTTGAGAGAGGACACGCATAGAAATATCGACTTCGCCCTGGCCCAGTCTATGAATCTAGCCTGAGCTTAATGAACAGGGCTGACCAGTTCAAATCGATAATAGCTCCTGCTTAAGACTTCTTAGCTTTTCTTCGAAGGGCTGGCTCGTCTGTTCAAGGTCTTTTTGCCATTGCGCATTGGCCTGAATATTAATTTTGCCAATGGCTGTGCCGGAGATTCTCATCTGGTGTAGTATCTCTTTGCCAGCCTTTTCTATTTCCTGTCTTTTGCCCTCTTCAGCTTCTTGATATTCGCGGAAGAGCTCTTCGACCTGGTTTACAATGTCCTTTGCACTGTTTTTGCTGACAAGTAGAATGCCGTCCTTTATCTTTTCCAGAGCTTTGGCATATCTGAAGTCTATGGCGTCGGTTAATCTTTCAAGCGTGGCGTGGGCTATCGACTCTTTGTCCTGCCCGTTGTATTTCTTTAGCTCTGTTTCCAGGTATCTGGTGTTTTCTCGCTCCAGGTACTTATCAGCCAGCGTTTTTCCTATCTGGCTGCACCTCTCTTCCATTTGTTTTCTTTTTTCTTCTTGTGATAGCTCACCTAGCTTATCGGCTTTTTCGTGGGCGAGCTCCCAGGCACTTTTGATATTTCCCATTTAACAAGTCTCCTCGGGTTCAGCTCAAGTTGGTTTTCCGCGAATTTTACCCTATAATCTGTTTGAGGTTCAAAGCTATGGTTTCTCGATTTTCTGGGTATTACAATTCAGTGCAGTTGGTGGACGGTTTGCATTGCTATGTCTGGCAGGGAAGGGGAAACAACTGCAATAGTTGTCTCTTCACTAACGTATTGCGGGGCGAGCGCCCCCATGTGCTGGTTGACCCCGGGCACGTTACCAATGAGTTTAGTGAGCCTTGTTTCGATTATCTGGTCAAAGCTATGGGAAAAGATGGATTCAAGGTCGATGACATCGGCTTGATAATCAATACACATACCCATCCCGACCATTGCGAGGCAAACGAGAAAATCGTGGAAAAGAGTGGTGCCTGGGTTACTCTTTCAGGGGAGGAAGACGAATTTCGCAATACACTGGGTAAGAAGTTTTACTCCATGTTCCGTATGAAGATGCCGGAATTCACGCCATTGTTTTATTTGGAAGAGGGCGGTTTGAATTTGGGGGCTATGGATAAAGTGCAGCTCCAGGTCTTTTTGGCGCCGGGGCATTCGCCAGGTTCGGTATGCCTTTACTGGCCAAAGGAGAAGATACTGATAACCGGTGACGTGGTGTTCTATGGCAGCATCGGCAGGACAGATTTCCCCAGCGGCAGTCTTTCGCAATTGAAGCAGAGCATAGATAGATTGTCGCAGCTTGATGTGGAATGCCTGGTTCCAGGCCATAGCACGGAACTGGGCAGCATAGTCAAGGGCAAGAAGAACGTGGAGCGTAATTTTCAAGCGGTGAAGCTTTTCGTCTAGTTTGGGGTGGTCTTTTATGGAAGTTGACGAGAGAATCCAACATGCTATAGAGCGTACCGAGGTGCTAAGACATCCACAGCAGAGTCTAGCCACATTTGGGTCCACCAATGTCTATTACTACATCGTTACCGAGCTGATGGAAAGTGCCAATGTAGTGCGAGAGGGCAGAGTGGTCGCAGCCAGACCCAAGATAGTTACACCTGCTTATCTTATCAACCTGGAGGGCTTCAGTTCACAAGCCAGGAGGTTCATCGAGATGATGGCGGAGAAGCATCCTCATGAGATGGGGGTGTTTTACAGCTACAAGAATGAGCCGAAGGAGATGAATGTCGTCTCTGAGCCCTTCAAGCAGGTGGTGGACAAGATTAACCAGCGAATAGACCGACAAAATGACCCCTTGAGCGCTATCATTAGAGGGGTAGAGGAACTATGGGATGTGTCATTGCTTAAATTCACGTATGAGCTGACTCAAAGCTCAGTGTCAAGTAATGTCGCTGAAATGGAGAGGAGCGGGCTTTTGCGCTTGGACAATACCGGCGTGCCGATAGATGCCAGGAAGCACATAGAAGAGCTCTTTGAGAAAGCCAGGAATGATTTGTCTTTTGCTTCGGAATTGGCGATGGAGTTGAGGCGGTGGAGTCTGTTCTACGAATATCAGGACCAGTTCTTTGGTTTGTTCAGGAAGGGTTGAATTCTCTCTAGTTCTCGGCGATGTTATTCTCGTCTGGTTATCAAGTTCAGTTTTGCATGTGCTGGGCATAAAATATTGTAGGATATAGAACTTACGTCTATTGACAATTGCTGTATTGGTGGTATATTACTATATTATATGGGAGTTGGCCTTGTGTAGAGCCGAGGACGTATTATGAATCGGCGCAGGTCTAATATTGAGATAATAGGGGACATGCTCAGGGTTGGTGAGAACGGCGCTGGGAAGACCGAGATAATGTACAGCGTCAATATGAGCTACAGCCAACTTCAGAAATATTTGGGTTTTCTTGTCGGCCATGGTTTTATAGATAGGCTAAAGATGGGTAACCCATCTGTAACATATCAGGTTACGGAAAAGGGGTTGAGTTTGCTCAAGAGTATAGAAACAGTGCTTGAGGTGCTGGATTTAGATGAAATGGCTGACTTTAAGTAGGCTTACTTTGGTCGGCTGCGTACAATCGCGAAGTAATGCTTGGTAGGTACTTGTTCGAGTAACACGTAAGGAGGCGCTCATGTCGGAGAAAAGGATGCTGATACTCGATGTTGAAGTGGCAAGAAAGATAGATGAGAATCGAGGTAATCTAAGCGCCTCGGAATTTATTAATTTCCTTATAGACAACCAGTTGAAAAAGGATAATAGTGGCTCGGTTAATAACCATGTCACCAAGGAAGAGTTTAGCCAATTTGAGCATGGCATAAAGGAACTCCTGCGCAATTTTATGGAATTCTTCATAAGCTATGGGTTGGAATTGGGCAAGCAGCCGACGGACAAAGAGTTTGAAGCGTTGAGTCAGAAACTGCAAGCTATGGGTAAGGGTCAAAGTCGTTAACAGGATTGGTTGAATTACCTAAAATCCCCGGTTTCTGCTTTTTATCCCGCGGGCGCCAACCTTCTGAAATTATCTGATTATTCCCTGAGTAGCCATTTGTCTTGTCGTATGTGAGGCCCTTAGTTATCCCTCGCGCCTCGACAAACAAGCACAATTAGCTGGTGGGCTTAATTCGGGGTCTTATGGTGTTCAAGCAGGCTGAGATGCTTTGCCTATTGGGTATGAGGAAGGGAGTTTGTTGCTGATAAAGATGGTATTGGGGGAACATCTTGGGGAAGAACAGCTTGTCCTGCACCAGGACATGGATAACATCCATCAGCATCCAGATAACGGCGGCTAGAATGAGTGTGGCAGAGGGGAACATAAGAATGAGAGAAATGTAGACGAAGAATAGCCATATCACACCCGGATGACGCGTGAGTGCGTAAGTACCTTCTGCTATAAGCTGGTTCCCCACTCCTTTTTGTGCATAGGTAGTACGGAAGGGTATCTCTATGAATAGGGAATAGATGAGGAGGCAGAGGAAAATGACGAGGAACACGGCGCCAAGCGGCAGCAAAAAAGTGGGCCGCTCTAATTTAGCTGGTGTGTGGCAGACCATAACTGTGGCGTAGGCTATAAGCCCGAGTGCAACTATCCCAAACATCTGCTTCATTATAGGTATGTTTCTCAGGCTGGCCCAATCGAAGGCGAAGGCAAAGAGAAAGCCGGCTATCCCGACCAAGATATATACCATGGTTACTATTGTAGCTTGAGGCTATATGGATACGCAATAATTCACTGAATAGAACTATGTTCTAGAACACAATCACTTCCCAAATCGCCCTGTACGTGTTAATAGTGTAAGTAGGCTTAGCTCTGTTAGGCCAGGAGGTGTATTGTGTCTAGAATTCAGGAGTTGTTACGCCAGCGGAGGCATGAAGAGCTGTGGCAGATGTGCTGTGGTTTCCTTGACCTAAGCTTGGAGCAATTCATGGCCATCCAGAAACGCTTGCTACTGGAGCAAATCGAGATGCTGAAGGATTGCGAGCTGGGCAGGAAAGTAATGCGTGGCGCCATGCCTGAGACCGTCGAGGAGTTCAGGGAGCAGGTGCCCCTAACCACCTACGCTGATTACTGTCCTGAGCTTTTGGAACGAAGGGAAGATGTCCTCCCGGCAAAACCGATTTACTGGCAGCGCACTTCGGGTAGGTCAGGAGAGTATCCCTTCAAGTGGGCACCGATTAGCCAGAGGGTGTGGGATGAATTGGGGCCCATCATGGGTGCCGGCCGGATTTTTGCTGCCTGCAGAGAGAAAGGCGATATTCGTATGTCTCCGAAAACAAAGCTTCTGTACGCTTCCGCCCCAGCGCCTTATACCACTGGTATCATGGCGCGCAAGGTTAGGGAGGACTTCGGCCTCAGGTTTTTGCCACCCCTTGACGAAGCGGAAAACGCTTCGT
>VGOF01000125.1 GCA_016875975.1 Chloroflexota bacterium
GGATAAAAGAGGCACTCCTGGAGACAGCAAAGCTGGGGGGCATGATATACATACTTATTGTCGCTGCCGACCTTTTTTCCAAGATGATATCGTTCATGGAATTGCCCCAGATGATAGGCGACTGGGTACTCAGCTTTCACCTGGGCCCGCTGGCGTTCCTGCTGGCGGTAGAGGCGCTGCTGCTGGCCATGGGTTTCCTTTTCAGCAGCATACCAATGATAATAATAGTGCTACCTATCTTCTTGCCTACAGTAAAGGAGCTGGGCATAGACCCCGTGTTCTACGGGTGTCTGGCTGTCATCTGCACTGCTATAGGCGAGATTACCCCACCTATGGGGCCGCAGCTCTGGTTCGCTGCGCCCATCTGCAAGGAGAAGATGGGGAAAATAATGAAGGAAAGCTGGGTATTCCTGGGAGCAATGGTGCTGGCATTGCTTGTGGTCACTTTTGTCCCTGACATCCCCATGTTCTTAGTGAATCTATTTAGATGACAGAGCTACTCAGGCTCATAACAAAGGAGGATATGAAATGGCCAACATAGAAAGCCCCTTAGATGGAATCAAGGTGATCGAGGTCTCCACCTGGTTTGCCGGTCCAACGTGTGGCATGTGGCTGGGTGAATGGGGGGCAAACGTTATCAGGGTCGAGCCTGTTGAAGGCGACCCGCTCCGCGGCATAATGGCATCCGGTCTGTTGCCTGTATCCGACTACAACTGGATGTGGGAGATGGCCAACAGAAGCAAGAGGTGCATCGCCCTGGACCTCGCTCAGAAGCAAAGTCAGGAAATCATGCACAATCTGATAAAGGACGCCGACGTCTTTCTGGCTAACCTGCGCCCCAGCACTCTGGAGAGGGCAGGCCTGGGCTACAAAACATTGAGCAAGCTAAACCCCAGGCTTGTCTATGCCAATATCACCGGCTACGGGGCAAAAGGGCCAGGGGCAGAATGGCCTGCCTTTGATGAGACTGCCTTTTGGGCTAGGTCTGGCATCATGTCCACCATGGGCGAAGAAGGCACGCCAGCAGTGCCGCTGAGAGGCGCTATGGGAGATAATACTACGGGCATCTTCATGCTGGGCGGCATAGCCTTAGCCCTCTACGCCAGAGAAAAGACTGGGAAAGGACAGCGTGTGGACAACTCCCTGATGGGTAACGGCATGTGGGTAGCTGGCGTGGACATTATGGGTGCGCTCGTTTATGATTTCTGGATCGGCAGGTTCTCCAGGAAAACTATGGGAAATCCCCTGTACAATACTTATCAGGCACAAGATGCCAAGTGGTTCCAGCTCCAGATGCTCCAGACAGACCGCTACTGGCCAGGCATGTGCAAAGCCTTGTCCAGGCCTGACCTGGAGAATGACCCTAAATTCAACTCCCATGGTAACCGAGTCAAGAGCAACGCAGAGCTGATAGCCCTGCTCGACCAGGAATTCGCCAGGAAGGATAGAGACGAATGGGGCAAGCTGTTCGACGCCAATGACCTTATATGGGCTCCGGCATTGACACCTGTTGAGGTCATCCGCGATGCCTGCGCCCTTGAGAATGGTTACATTCTGGAATATGACCATCCCACACATGGAAAACTAAAGGGAGTACGCTGTCCCATCCAGCTCAGCGACACACCGTCGAGAACACCATACCCTGCACCCGAATTCGGTCAGCACACCGAGGAAGTGCTGCTGGAGATAGGCTACACCTGGGAGGACATCGCCAAATTCAAAGACGGAAAGGTTATACTGTAAGATGGCTCAAATCGTCATTGCGAGTCCCGATGCAGTCGGGACGTGGCAATCTCCCCCTCTAGCTCTTCCTTCCAGAGAAAGACCAGGGGGGAAAGAACCTCAATGAATTTCTAAGGCATTATACTATTAGCACCGAGGACACAACCATGGATATGGAATCAAGGCTAGCAGAGCTGCGCAAGCGAAGGGAAGAGGCACTGGCCATGGGCGGCCCTGAGAAAATCGCTCGCCAACACCAGCAGGGCAAGCTCACCGTCCGGGAACGCATCGAGTTTTTGTTCGACCCCGGCAGCTTCCAGGAATACGGCCTTTTGACTAGCCATATCGGCTGGAAGCCAGGCGAGAAGCTGTCGGCGGCAGATGCCGTCATCACCGGCTTCGGCCGCATAGACGGCCGCAGAGCAGGGGTAATCGCCGATGACTTCACCGTTCTGGGCGGCAGCACTGGCCTGGGGGCCAATTCCCTGAAGAGACTGCGCATGGTGGAAATCGCCACCCAGGAGCGCGTGCCGCTGATTTTTCTCATGGATGGCGCTGGAGCCAGGGCGCAGGATGCCGGCCGGGTAGCAGAAGGAATTCCCGCAGTCATCCACTTCGTCAAGATAGCCCGTCTGTCGGGCATATCACCCTCAGTAGCTGTGGTCATGGGCCCCTGCGCCGGAGAATCGTCGCTAGAGCCATCCTTGATAGAATTCGTCATTATGGTTAAGGGGGGCATGATGGCAGCCGGTGGCCCCCCTGTGGTACGGCAATCAATCGGCCAGGATGTGAGCAAAGAGGAGTTAGGCGGCGTGGAGGTCCACTGTGTGATTTCAGGCGTGGCTGACAACCCTGCTGAGGACGACAGAGATGCCCTTCAAATGGTCAAGCGCTATCTTTCCTATCTGCCCAACAGCGCCTACGAGTACCCACCATCAAACAAACCAGACGACGACCCGGAGAGGAGAGACCAGGAACTGCTTCACATCCTACCCGAAAACCCCAGGCAGCCCTATGATATGAAGAACATCATCAACTGCATCGTAGATAAGGACAGCTTTTTCGAGGTCAAGCCGCTGTTTGCCACCATGATGATAACCGGGCTAGCACGCTTGAACGGTCACACTATTGGCATCGTTGCCAACCAGCCCATGGTATTGTCCGGTGCCATTACCGCCAAGGCGGGGCAGAAGCAACGGCATTTCATCGACCTGTGCAACGCCTACCATATCCCCCTGCTGTTCCTGGTGGACGTCCCTGGAGTGATGACCGGGCCGAAATCGGAACGGGAAGGCGCCCTGCGCTTTGGCCTGGCGGTAGCTCACTCACTGGCCTGGGCTGATGTCCCCAAATTCACAGTGATTATCCGCAAGGCCTTCGGTTTCGGCGGCTCAGCAATGTGCGGTTACATGGGAGGCCAAACTCTCACCCTGGCCTGGCCTACGGCTGACTTCGCCTCCTTGCCCATAGATAGCGGAATCGAGGCAGCCCATGCCGCTGAACTGGCAGCAGCCAAAGACCCCGATGCGCTGAGAAAACAGCTCAGAGAATATTACGAGAGGCTGGCTGGCCCCTATCCAGCAGCAGCCGTATTCAACGTTGACGATGTCATCGACCCTGGAGACACCAGGCCCAGGCTGATCCATGCCCTGGAACTGGCACTGGGGCGACGCACACAGCCGCCATCGCCGGCCATGCGCCACGGCGTAATGCCCTGAGAAGGAGAGAACTAAACTATGAGCGTCCTGATATACGAAAAGAAGGATAAGGTGGGATATATCACGCTGAACCGCCCGCCTTTGAACACCATGAGTCGGGAGCTGAGCAGAGCGCTCATCAGCACCCTCCATGATATGGATAATGACCCCGATATATTCGTGGGTGTAATCACCGGCACCGGTGAGCGCTCATTCTGCGCCGGTGCCGACTTGACTGATGTTGAGCATACGGAAGCATCGGAAGAATGGGAAGCGGACTATGTCTGGCGGTTGACCTCAGTGAAGAAGCCACTGATAGCAGCCGTCAACGGATATTGCCTGGGCGCTGGTTTTACGCTGGCTCTGGCCTGCGATATCAGGCTCGCCTCGGAGAAGGCATCCTTCGGCACCCCCGACCAGAAACTGAACACAATCGACTGCTACGCATCGCTGATGCTGTCCCGGCTCATCCCTGCATCAGTAGCCATGGAGATATTGATGACCGGCGACCGTATCAGCGCTCAGGAGGCATACAGAGTGGGACTGGTGAACCGCGTGGTCCCGTCAGCAGAATTGGTGCCCAGCGCTGAGGTGCTGGCGCAGAAGATCTGCGGCAATGGCCCGCTGGCGTTATGGGCCTGCAAGGAATTGAACAAAAGAGCTCGAACCATGTCACTCGAAGACGGATTATGCCTATTCAAATCGCTGACCGGGCCTATCTTGAAGAGTGAGGACACCAAGGAAGGCATCACCGCTTTCTTTGAGAAAAGGCCACCCATCTGGAAATGCAAATAAACAATCGGGAGCACCCTTACCTAACCTCTCCCTCGAGGGAGAGGATTAAGGTGAGGGTGAAAATAAGCAACGCTGGAGGCACATAATGAAATTGGAAACCGTCATCTACGAAAAGAAAGAGGAAGTGGCCATCATCCGCTTCAACAGGCCCAAGGTATTGAATGCGGTAAACAAGCAGTTGACCGCTGACTTTCTGGCTGCGCTGAAAGCAGCCGAGGCTGACCCCGAGGTCAAGGTGCTCATCGTCAAGGGAGAGGGCAGAGCCTTCTGCTCGGGCGATGACCTCTCAGAAGACAAGACCACTGCCACCCCTGAAGAAGGACTGCGTGCCGTCAACACCCTGCAAGACACCACGCGAACCATGCTCCGCATGGGCAAGCCCATCATCGGCGCCATCCACGGCTACGCTCTGGGTGCTGGCTGCGAATGGGCCATGGACTGCGATATCAGGATTGCTGCCCAGGGCACCAAGTTCGGCTTCCCCGAGACAAGCGTGGGAGCTACCATCACCAACGCCGGCACCAAGATATTGCCATTGTTGGTAGGCATGGGCAGAGCCAAAGAGCTGGCTTTAACCGGTGACAGGATAGATGCCAGGCAGGCAGAGCAGTGGGGACTGGTGAACAAGGTAGTGCCGTTGGAAGAGCTAGACTTTGCCGCTATGGAAACGGCCAGGAAGATAGCCAAAAACTCTGTCCTGGCCACGCATCTCACCAAGACAGCACTGAACCAGGGTGCTTACCAGGACTATGAGCAGGTGCTGGAACATGAGACCAGGGACGTCATGCTGGCTAT
>VGOF01000126.1 GCA_016875975.1 Chloroflexota bacterium
AGCCAGATGATGGAATCGGCCGAGTTCAGGGAAGTGCTGTACTGCGTCCGCTGCGGCGCCTGTCTCAACGTTTGCCCCGTCTTTGCCTCCCTGGCTGGCCAGACCTATGGCCACATATACCAGGGCGGAATCGGCGCCGTGCTCACCGCCTTCCACCACGGGTGGGATAAGGCACATGACCCAGTCAGCCTCTGTATGGGCTGCATGGCTTGCAGAGATGTCTGCCCCGCCGGCATAGACATCCCCAGATTAGTTCTGAATCTGAGGGCCAGGCTAGCAGAAGAAAAGGGCTTATCCTGGACAAATAAGCTCGCCCTTCGCAGTATACTCAAGCACCCCAACCGCTTGGACAAAGCTGCCAAGCTCGCCTCCAGCCTGCAACGGCCATTTGTCGACCACGACATGATGATTCGGCACCTCCCCCACCCCTTTAACTCGCTAACACAGACCATCAGCCTGCCTGCTCTCCCCAGCCAACCCCTGCACCAGAGGATGAAACACACCACGCCCAGGAAGACAGGCAAGCCCAAGGTAGCCTTTTATGCCGGCTGCGTGGCAAACTATGCCTACCCCGAACTCGGCAAAGATGTAATCAGCACCCTGCGCCAGCACAATGCCAACCCCTATTGCCCCTCAGACCACATCTGTTGTGGTGCTCCAGCGTTCTTCGCCGGCGACATCGAGACTGCCATAATACTAGCCAGGAGAAACATCGAAGCGCTACAGAAAACGAAGACCGATTATATCGTCACCGTCTGCCCCGGCTGCGCCAACATGCTGCAGAACGAATATCCCAGGCTGACTGCCAATGAACCCAAATGGCACAAAAAGGCTAAGGCATTGGCTGCAAAAATCCGTGACTTCTCGCAGCTCGTCCTTGAACTGGCCCCTGTAGCCGATAAGAAACCCCCGCGCAATGTGAAGGTCACATACCATGACCCCTGCCACTTGAAGCGTGGCCTGGGCATCTCCACCGAGCCCAGGGTATTACTGCAGCGGGAAGGTTTTGAGCTGGTGGAAATGAACGACTCGGATGCCTGCTGCGGCTTCGGAGGCCACGTGGTACTGGCTTACCCCGAACTGTCCGGCTCTGTACTCAACAGAAAGCTGGACAACATCCAGGCTACCGGCGCTCAAATCGTGGTTACCAACTGCGCTGCCTGCCTGCTGCAGCTACGAGGTGGGCTGGACAAACGCCACAGCAAAATCAAAGCAATACACACCGCCGAACTGCTCTACGACTGCCATTGCAAGACGGAGCGCAGCGAGGGCGTGGCAATCCCTGCATAGCATAATGCATGCCGTTGCTGAGACCGCCGTGTCCTTCAGCGGAAGGACTTGCGGTGACAGTTTCAAGATGCAAGTTTCAAGTTTCAAGTCAGACGAGCGCCTAGGAGTTCCTCTCTCCCCTGGCGGGAGAGAGTTAGAGTGAGGGGGAATTCAAAAACCACCCTCGAAATCAGGGTTGCGAGCCCCGAGCGACGAGCGCCGCCAAAAACTCCTCCGGGCTCTTCCCCACTGACATCTCCTCCATCGGACACATCCCCACTCCATCAGCCCTGCTAATATAAGCCACAACCTTATCAAAATGGCAGGCAACACCCCACTTACCCAACGTCTCCACTGCCAGCTTGCTCCCCAGCGGACTGTACACCTCTCCACAACCCACCCGAATCATCAGCAACGCTGCCGCATTCCCCACCATCTTATCCATCATCACCACCGCTCGACCCTCGCCAAACCGCTCCAGGTATTCCAGCAGCGGCACCAGCCTGTCCTTCTGCGAACAGAACACCAGCACGTCACCCGCATACACGCGCAGCGTGTCGCCGCTCTCCAGGAATTCTCTGTACTGCAATTCACTCATTGCCAGAAGCATCTCTCCTCATCGCCAGTCTCTCCACCAGGAAAACAACCACAGGGATTGACACCAGTTGGATGATGATACCTGGCCACCCCTGTTTCACCACCGACCACACTGCCAGCAACGGGCTTGATTCCACACCCAGAGCCGAATAGCTTTCCCCCGATACTAGCGCAACCACACTTACTGCTACCAGCAGTGCCAGGCGTCCGCCAACCATAGCGCCCACGAGAGACCACATAGCTCGCAGATTCAGCCTCTCTCTCAGCAAGCCGGCAATCACTCCATAAGCAGAAATCTCCACCGCCACCTGCGGCAAGATACTGAGCACTGGCATACCAGATAGGGCATAGCTGGTCAAAGGCGTCAGCAGCCCCACCACCAGCCCGGCCTTCCAACCGAACAGCAATCCTGCCAGCAGAACAAAATACTGCATCGGCAGAAAGGTAGGCCCAGCCAGGTGAAACTGGTGGCACGCCCATGGCGCAAACACCCCCAGAGCCACAAACCCAACTGTAAAAACATAGCTACGGACATCTTCGTACTTCAGAACCAGCGGAAACGACCGCTTCTCCATAAATGCAATCCTGCTTAACATCTTTCACCTCCTAAAAATCAACCCACAAAAGCCTCTCAATACTGGATACTGAATATTCAAACCATTGTGACCAGTATCATGTTACAATAACTGGCACAGCACAAACAATATTATGACCTTGCAGGCTACAAACATCAAAAAGGAGTAAGAATGAAGAAGCCCCAGAACAAAGCAGGAACTATTTTGGCCTTAGCTGTTACTATGCTGGTAGCCACTGCCTGGAGTTGTGCCAGCCAACCTCCACCAAAAACAACACCTACCCCTACTGTACCTCCTGCGCAAACACCCACACCAACGCCTAAACCGCAGAAGACGCGGGCTGAGTCCATACCAGCCAACGCTGTCAAGATAACCCCCGAAACAGACATCCTGCCCCCAATAATGCACTCCGGCGAATTTAACAAGCCTATACCGCTCGGAAGTGCCATCAATACAGCCGGCGCTGAAGACTCTGCCTTCGTCACGCCAGACGGCAACACGCTCTACTTCTTCTTCACCCCCGACCCCAGCATCCCAGCAGAGAAACAGCTAACAGATGGCGTTACCGGCATCTACGTCTCTCAGAAGCAGGGCGGCCAGTGGAGCAACGCCCAGCGAGTTATGCTAATAGAAAACAACGAGGTGGCGCTTGACGGCTGCGTCTTCGTCCAGGGCAACGAGATGTGGTTCTGTTCCGCCCGCAAGGGTAACTTGCGTGGAGTTGACCTCTGGACTGCCCGATTTAACAATGGGCGCTGGACAGATTGGAAACACGCCGGCAAGAAACTGAATGTGGACTATGAAGTGGGGGAAATGCACATCACCGCCGATGGCAACGAGATGTATTTCCATTCGCCACGGGCCGGCGGCAAGGGAGGCTATGATATCTGGGTAACTAAAAAAATGAATGGCGAATGGCAACCGCCAGAGAACGTTTCCAGCGTCAATACTCCAGAGGCGGAAGGCTGGCCCTTCATCACCCAGGACAGCAACGAGCTTTGGTTTCTCAGGAACTACAAGGGTTCGCCTGCCATCTTCAGGTCAAAGAAGATTGGCGGCAAGTGGGGCGAGCCAGAGCTTATCGTCTCTCAATTCGCCGCCGAACCATCGCTTGACAATGCCGGTAACTTGTACTTCACCCACCATTACTTCAAAGACGGCAAGATGCTCGAGGCCGATATCTACCTGGCACCCCGAAAGTAACATGCACATTGTGAGTCCTTCGCCTTCTGTCCTTGCGGGTCCGCGTCTCTTTCGTCACTGCGAGCCCCGATGGAATCGGGGCGTGGCAGTCTCTGCATGGCATCGATGCGCGTCCGGGCGGAGATTGCTTCGTCGTCCCGATTGCATCGGGACTTCTCGCAATGACAGAGTGGTAAGGGCTCCTCGTGATGACGATTAATTTTTGGACAGCCGCCGAAACGACCCCGAAGGTCCGCGTTAAGTATTATTTAGGGACAGCCTTGTCTGGGAAAAGGGAACATGAAACAACAGTTGTTGACACTAGAAGAAATCGTCTCTCGCCTCCATTCCCTGGCTAACCCCGATAATGTGGCCGGCATGAAGCGCTTTGCCGTCGGCGGCAAGCACACGCTGGGTATCTCGGTAAACACGCTCCGCCGGTTAGCCAGGGAAATCGGCCGCAACCACCAGACGGCGGCTGGCCTCTGGGCAACTGGCATCCACGAGGCACGTATCCTAGCATCAATAATTGATGACCCCTCACAGGTAACCGAAAACCAAATGGAAGAATGGGTAGCGGGCTTCGATTCCTGGGACATCACCGACCAGGTCTGCATGAACCTGTTCGACAAGACACCACTTGCCTGGGACAAAGCCATTCAATGGGCTGGGCGTGAAAGTGAGTTCCAAAAACGTGCCGGCTTTGCCCTCATGGCCAGCCTTGCCTGGCACGATAAGCAGGCACCAGCAGAGAAATACCTCCTCTTCTTCACTGTAATTGAGAACGCCTGCGGCGATGGTCGCAACTTCGTCAAGAAAGCCATAAGCTGGGCGTTAAGAAAAATCGGGGCACGCGACCAGACTCTAAATAAGCTAGCGATAGAGACAGCGAAAAGGATTCAAGAGCAGGACTCAAGCTCGGCACGCTGGATCGCCCGCGATGTCCTGGCTGAACTTGAATCCAAGAAAAAGCCCACCCCAAAATAACACGCCGCTACGCGTCACCCGCTTTAGGTGGTCTAAGCATGACTTGCTGATTCAACACTACAGACTATGCAAGAAAAAAATGCAGATGTCAACTGCCAGTTAGTATCTTCGCCCCTTTCCCCCACCATATCCTCCTGCATATCCCCCACCCCTTCCCCCACCTCGTCCACCTCCTCTGCCACCATAAGACCTGCTCCCACCCCTGCTGTCGGTACGAGGACGAGCCTCACTGACATCAAGCGTGCGCTCCTTCAGTGTCTTTCCCTTGAGACCCATAAGGGCAGCAATGCCTTCAGACTTAGCTGGCATCTCAACAAAAGCAAACCCCCTGGACTGACCGCTATACCTGTCTTTGATAATGCTCGCCGACGCCACCTGCCCAAACTGT
>VGOF01000127.1 GCA_016875975.1 Chloroflexota bacterium
GTCGTCCATTGTCTCTCGCATATTCCTCCACCAGTCCAGGAGCTGGGCAGGTTTCATACTCCTCTTCCGCTTAGCAATTACCTCGGTGTAGTCGAAACCAAACTTTGCTGCTTCTTCCAATGGGGTATTGTCGCCGCGCATAAGCAGGACAGAGACTTCATCGAAAAACGCAATGTGCGATATGGAGTCCTTTATACTCCAGCCTTCTGCTGGCGTCTGCAAGTCCCATTGCTCGTCTTTAAGGGTGGATACAAATTTGTCCAGAGCCTCCTGTTCAGCCTTGAGGTCTGTCACCAGCTCTTTCATGTTCTCTCCTTCTGTGAATTGCTTTTGTAAGTGTAGTTTTGTGCTGTTGGTCAGTCGCTGAAGATGAGTTGCCAGATTGATTTCTTCTCTTTTGTGGTGACGATTCTCTGTTTTTCTGTTTGGACCGGTATCTCGCGGTCGGTTACAGTTTCCTTGTACTTGGTTACCTCTTCTACCTCGGTCCATTCCATAGCCAGGCGCATGTAAACCTTTTCCCCCCACATGACATTCTCACGAAACCTGGCTTTGTAGCTGCCTGGTAATAGCGAAACTTCGAAATTGCCTTTGCTGCCCAGCATCTCGTAGACTATGCGGCCCGTGGCTGAATACACATAGAAGCCGCCGGGGATTGAGCAATTGAATTCGCCCACCAACAAGGCATTTGGCTTATCGATGCTGAAGGGGACATCCACGCCGCCTGGTACGACTATACTCTCACCGTCGAAGATAGGCACAGACTTTTTACGTAGCTCTTTTTCGACGTAAGGTTCCTTCACCACGTAGGTCTCTTTTCTTATTTCGGAGTCGAGGTAGGTCTCGATAGTTTGCGTTTGTACTTCTTTCAGGGGAATGGAGAAGATGATGCAGGTTACGATAAACAGGAAAATCAGGATGGTAGCGACAAGCCTGGCAACCTTGATTCTCATTGCCTTAACTAATATAGTACAGCTTCCGCGGTTACTTTGGAAGCCTTGCTTGTCCCGGCGGGGCTAACTGTCTACTGCATTGTATGCTGGCAGATACATTTGGGTTACATAATCTTTTGCCATGCGCCGTGCGCTGAAGCGTGGTGCATTTGAGCGGATGGACTCTTTTATCATCTTGAGCCAGCCATGCGGGATGTCGTTGGTGTCTCGGTCATAGTAGAGTGGTATCACCTTCTCCTCCAGCAGCTCATACAATGCTTCTGCATCTGCCTTGTCTTGTTCTGGTGAGTCAGGTGTGCCGGTGTCGTTTTGTATCGCCCAGCCGTTGGCTCCGTTATAGCCTTCGTACCACCAGCCATCGAGCACACTCAGGTGCAGCACGCCGTTTACAGCGGCCTTCTGTCCGCTGGTGCCGGATGCTTCGCGCAAAGGACGAGGCAGATTTAACCAGACGTCAGCGCCTTGCACCAGGTATCTGGCCATGTGCATGTCGTAGTCTTCGATAAAGGCAAGTCGTCCCCCGAAGTCGGGGCTTTTGGCGGCGTTGAACACCTCCTGGATTAGCTGCTTGCCAGCATGGTCATCGGGGTGCGCTTTCCCGGAGAATATTATCTGGATGGGGTGATATTCGTTTCGCAGCATGTGCTTGAGGCGATTCTGGTCATGCAAGACAAGAGAAGCGCGTTTATAGGCGGTGAAGCGGCGGCTGAATCCTATGGTCAGGATTTCGGTATCGAGGAAAGCGCCCATGGCCAATGCTAGTCCTGGCGAGACGTGATTTGCTGCCCAGCATTTGCGAGCGCGCTGCTGGGCTTCTTTAATTAGCTTGTACTTCAGCCAGCGACGTGCCGCCCATAGCTCCTCATCTGGTATTTCCAGCACACGCTCCCATAGCAAGGGGTCATCAAGCCTTTCTCTCCAGTCTGGTCCCAGGTATTTGTCGAGCAGGCTAGCCATCTGTACACCTATCCAGGTGCGGATATGGATGCCATTGGTGATAGAGGTTATGGGCACGTCCTTTTCAGGCACCTCGAGCCACAGTGAGTGCCACATGCGACGGCAGACGCTGCCATGTAGCTCGCTGACACCGTTGCGGTAGTTGGCCATTCTCAAAGCCAGTACGGTCATGTTAAACAGGTTGCTGTTTGGTTCCATGCCCAGCCCTAGAAAAGAATCGCGGGCCAAGCCTAATGCTCCCCAGTAGCGATGGAAGCATCTTTCTATCAAGTCGAGTGTAAAGACATCGTGGCCGGCGGGGATTGGGGTGTGGGTGGTGAACACCGTAGTAGCTCGTACTTTGGCGGCTGCCTGTTCAAAGGTCATGCCCTTTTCCACCAGTTCTCTGGTGCGTTCCAGCATCATGAAAGCGGTATGGCCTTCGTTGGCGTGCCAGACGACAGGCTCTATTTCCAGCGCTCGCAGAACGCGCACACCGCCGATGCCCAGCAGGATTTCCTGTGCCAGGCGCATTTCGCGGTCGCCAGCATAAAGGCGTGCCGAAAGCTCACGGTCTGGGTGCTCGTTTTCCTCGACGTTGGTGTCTAACAAAAAGAGCGTAACGTTTCCCACCTTTGCTTGCCATACAGCAACGTGGATTGACTTGTCGTCTAATGGGACTTTGATTTTGATAGGCTCTCCACCAGTGCTTCGCGCCAGGCTAATTGGCGCTGCATTGAAGTCCAGTTGCTCGTACATGTCCTCTTGCCAGCCATCGTCGTTGATATGCTGGTGGACGTACCCCTGGGGGTACATGAAGCCCACGCCAACCATGGGTATTCCCAAATCACTAGCCTCTTTGCAATAGTCGCCTGCCAGGACGCCGAGCCCGCCAGCATAGAGTGGCAGCGAGTTATGGATGGCGAACTCAAGGGAGAAATAGGCGATAGGCTTCTGCACCAGGTGTGGATATTCCCTGGCAAACCAGGTGTCGGCAGCGGACATTGTTTTTGCCAGACTGCTCATAACCTTATCATAACTGCTGACAAAGTCCGGCTCTTCGGCGGCTGCTACCAGCCGGTAGGGCTCGATTTGTTGCAGCAGTTTGACCGGATTGTGGCCGGTGAGTTTCCACAGGGGGCGGTCAAGCGATTTGTACAGGTTGCGCGCCGGTATGCACCAGCTCCACCATAGATTGTGGGCTAACTCGTCGAGTTTCGCTATGCGCTTGGGCAGTTTAGGTGTGGTCAGTTCGTCCATTGCTGAGTTCTCGTGGCGTGGTCATCTGTTTAGGATAAGGGGACTAATATACCCTGTGGAGGGTTTTCAGTCAACCTCGGACGAGGCAACAGGCAACAGGCAAGTCCTCTCTCCTCTGGTCCTTACTGGGAAGGACTGGCGGGAGAGAGTTAGAGAGAGGGGGAGATTGCCACGCCCCAACAAGCCGGGTCTTGCGACGGCAGGAGAACGGATTTTGTGTGTGTTGAGTTTGAAAGCCGTTTTTGATATGCTATACATGATATCTGCCAGTTGGCCAGATTTTTGACGTGACCAAATTATGAAGAAAGGAGGTGACGCCTTGATACTCCTCAACCGCAGGACCTGATACTGCCTGTTCAGGGTGCGAGTTTCGCACACAGCAGGCACGGCTGTGCGGGGAGTTGACGGCGTCGCCTCGTCTATTTCTCCTCGTTAAGCTGCACGGGCGCTGACGTAATCATCTCCACCGCGAAACGTGTCAATTTATTATGTAAGGAGTTGATATGTCTGTGCTTTCGCGTTTTCTTACTTCTCGCTGGGGCCCTATCGTTACGGGTGCAGCAGTGGGCGTACTGTCGCCGCTGCTGGTCAAGCTGGGAAACCCCGGCAATATGGGCGTTTGCGTTGTCTGTTTCAACCGTGACATAGCCGGCGCACTTGGGTTACACCGTGCTGGCCTGGTACAGTACATCCGGCCGGAGATAATCGGCTTTGTATTGGGTGCACTCATAGCTGCGTTGGTCTTCCGCGAGTTCAAGCCACGTACTGGCTCAGCGCCTTTTGTCCGATTCTTGCTGGGCATGTTTTCCGTGTTCGGTGCCCTGGTATTCCTGGGATGTCCCTGGCGTGCTTATCTGCGGCTGGCTGGGGGTGACTGGAATGCCATTCTGGGCATAGTAGGCTTGGTGGCCGGCATAGGCATTGGCGTTCTGTTTTTGCGTTTTGGTTTCAGCCTGGGTCGCTCGAATCCAGCGCCCCGCGCACTCGGCTGGCTGATGCCCGCAGCTATGGTGGTGCTGCTGGTCCTGCTTATCCTGGCGCCGCAGTTTGGAAGAGATGCTGATGGAAATGCCGTAGGCCCCATCTTTTTCTCGTCCAAGGGACCTGGCAGCCAACATGCGCCTTTGCTCATTTCGTTGGCTGTTGGACTGTTCGTAGGATTTCTGGCGCAGCGCAGCCGCTTTTGCACTGTAGGCGCAGTGCGTGATGCCATCATATTGCGCAGCACACACCTGCTTTATGGTGTTTTGGCGCTTATCGTCCTCGCTTTTATCACCAACCTGATATTGGGGCAGTTCAAGCCCGGCTTTGCTAACCAGCCTGTGGCCCATACTGATGCCTTGTGGAACTTCGGCGGAATGGTACTGGCGGGACTGGCATTCACGCTGGCTGGAGGCTGTCCGGGACGGCAGCTATTCCTGTCTGGTGAAGGTGATGGCGATGCCGCCATGTTTGTCAGCGGAATGATAATCGGTGCCGGTTTTGCTCATACGTATACTATGGCCAGCTCACCTGCTGGAGTGGGGGCTTTTGGCCCGATTGCAGTGGCCATCGGATTGGCCTTCTGCATTGTCATCGGCCTGACCATGCGCGGCGTAAAAGCGTAGGAGGACTGAAATGAGCGATATACAACAGCTAGACTGTCGTGGTTTGTCCTGTCCACAGCCGGCGCTTATGGCTCGAGAAGCTGCGGGGAAAAAAGACAAAGGGGCAATTGAGATACTGGTGGACAGCGGCACTGCTCGCGAGAATGTTAGCCGCGTTGCCCAGGGCGCTGGCTGGCAGGTGAACATCGAGGAGCAGCCAGGCGGTGTTTTTAAGCTGGTACTGAAGAAGTGAT